>JAJPJU010000019.1 GCA_021324035.1 Spartobacteria bacterium
GGAAACATCTCCGGCTGGAACGAGTGGGACTGAGCCAACAACCACCCGGGGCGGCAAAGGCAAACGTGGCCGCAACGCGACAACGGCTGAAACCGGCGCATCGGCATCGCCGGGTGTGAGCGTGAGCCCAGGTGAAGGCAAAGCAGGCGGACGCGGACGGGGTGCGAAAGCAGCCGGCGCATCTCCATCGCCGGCAGCATCAGTATCAGCGACAGCTGCGGCGGCAGTTAGCGCAAGTCCGGCAATGAGTGCGGCACCGGCAACCAGTGCGACAGTTGCCGCGGGAACTACAGGCGCAACCGGCGCGATGGGTGCAACTGGAACAAACGCAACGGCAGCAAACGCCCAAGGAAATCTTAAGGGGCAAGGCACGGTTGGCCGCGGCGGAAAAAGAGTCGAGCAACAGCAGGTGCAGCAGATCAAACAACAGCACGCAAGTTTCAAAGCGCAGCCCCGCCCCGACAAAGCTCCGGCAGTGCAATTCAACTCGAGTTACCGGATTCAGGGAAGCGATCGTTGGCAAGGTCAGCGATACACAGCGTTCCGGGAATATCGTCCGGAAATGCACGACCGCGGCTGGTATCACTCACACTTTGGAAGAATTGAGCTGATCGCGGGCGGTTATTATTACTTCAACAACGGTTACTGGTATCCGGCATGGGGATATGACCAGAGCGCTCAATATTATGCCTACGACGGACCGATCTACGTTGGTCGCACCTCCGCACCACCGGATCGGGTGATCGCCGATGTCCAGGCTGAACTCAAGGACATGGGATATTACGAAGGCGAAGTGGATGGGTTGCTCGGACCACTAACGCGCCAGGCGCTCCAAGGTTATCAGGCGGACCACGGCCTCGAAGTTACGGAGGCGATCGACGAGCCGACGCTGGATGCGCTGCAACTGGGCTAAACGAAAAAGTTAGAATTAAGAACGAGCGCTGGCCTGAAACGCCGGCGCTCTTTCTGTGTACGGCAAAGCTTGGGCGGCGTTGTTGAGGGCCTCGGCAAGATCATCGAGATCGACTGGCTTTGCCAGAAGCGTGAGCGCGCCGGAATCGCTGACGATGCCATTTGCGGGCGACCAGCCTGACACCAGTATGATTCGCGCAGTTGGATCCTTGGCCACGATATTGCGACAGGCAGTGGCGCCGTTGAGTTTCGGCATCCAGTAGTCCATCAGAACCACATCGGGATGGTGCAGCGAGTACGCGTGGATCGCCTCCACGCCCGAGCCTACGACAGCGACAATGTCGTGGTTGCAGGCACGAACTAGCTCGGCCAACGAAGTGCCGACGCTGCGTTGGTCGTCGGCGATGAGGATGCGCATGTCCGGTTTTGCAGCAAGCTGCGAGCCGCGCAGGCCCAGATACGAGGGCAAAATCAGGAGTGCACAATCAGGAGGGAACACGTAAAACGCTACAGGTGAGGGCGTTCCTTATTCTCTCTTTCATGCTATTCGGCATTGGCGGGGCGTTTGGGGGACAGGTGCGGATTTTTGCCGGGGCGCGCTTTGATTCGAAGACATGGGCGAAGTTGGAGAAGCTCGATGTTAAAACCCTGAGCCGCGATCGCGCGCTGGAGTCGCACGTTGGCCAATTAGTGGAACTGCATTTTCAGTTTCGATCAAAGGAACTGCGACATATCAAATCGAACTGGTGGCAGGCGTCGGTATGGCAAACGGCGCCGGAAGGGCATCGCGGGTTCGCCAGTGTCCCGGTCATGATTGCCAACACGGATCTGAAATCGTTTAACAGTTTCACGACCGATTCTCGGGAGACTGGGGACCTGAAAATTTTCGGACAGGTGTTGTACGATTTCGGGATGAATTATACTTTCGTCCGAGTGATCGGCACGAACATGTTCGTCGATGGCGACGGCTACGCCAACGTCACATGGTAAGGAATAGTGATGAGTGATGAGTGATGAGTGACCAGCCTTCGCCAAGGCTACGGCTTGGCCGGCGAGTGACTGAAAGGGATGAAAAAAGAACGAGGAATGAAGAAGTAATGAGATTCTTGCGGCAGTTGCATCTGTATCTTGGTTGCTTGTTCGCGCCGCTGTTGATCTTTTTTGCGGTGACTGGGTCGTGGCAGATTTTTAACTGGCACGAATCGGACCGGCAGCCGGGTGGATACGTGGCACCCAGGTTGTTGTCGGCGCTGTCAGACATTCATAAGAACGCGCATCTGCCACCAACCAAGCGCAATAGTCCGGCGCCGGTGCGCTACTTTATGTTCGCGGCAGCGGTGGGATTGATCGCGACGACCCTCGTCGGAGTGATTATGGCTTACCGATTCAGCCGAAAACCGGTCGTGGCGACGGTTTGCTTACTCATCGGAATATTTTTGCCAGCGGTTCTATTGTGGATCTATCACTGAAGAGTGACTGGTCTGACGTCAGTCGACTCATTTCACTTTCTTCCAGACCACATCTTCATTATTCCGGCGATCGATCAGGGCATCGACTTTGCCTTTGGCGTCGTAACGAAATAAAATCCGGCCTTCAACGCCTTTGCGGAAAAAGAGGTCGCCCGACTCCCGGAGAAGTTCTTCCTTTTTGCCGTTTCGTTCGATGAACAAATTTCCGTCATAAGCGCTGACGCTGCGGGTTTGGCCCGGTGCCAGCTCGTAAACACCGAAGTAGTCGCGAAATTTTGTTTCGTCGACCTGGCCCATTGCCGGATCTTCATAATAACGGTGGGCCTGGCTGGCGATAATTTGCCAACTTCCATTTCGTTCCAGCCAGGTGTCGGTAATGTGATAACGCGCATGAAGTTCCTGGCCGAAGATCGTTTCGGTTTCGTTCGCGTCGTAGCTTAACACCGCGGTGTTCCCGACAATTCGGCTGATGACTTTTTCGATTTTAATCGTGCCGGAATAACCTTTTGGCAGCGGTGTAATGTCGGCGATCAGTTTGGCTTTGTCGAAAGTGCGTCCCTTTTCGTCGGAGAACGTGCAATCATCGGCGAAATATTTTTCCCACGGCTCCTGATTTCCGGAAACGACGGAGTCATACAGTTCCTGAGTCCGGCGAACGAGATCTTGTTCAGTAATTGGTGTCTCATCCGCCATCACGGAAAAAAGGACGAGGGCTGAAGAAACAAGGATGAAAACAGGCCAAAGCTTCATGGACCAACGGTGCAAACTGGCAGGAGAAAAAGAGAGACGCAATCCGACGTTTGCACGAGCGAAAAATTCAAAGCAAGATCACCACAACGCGTGGTGAGAATAACCGCCATTCTAATGTCCCTGTTGTTGGTCGCGACCAGCGAAGCGCGACCGCGTCCGACGCCGTCGCCGACTCCAAGCGGCAAAACGGCGCGATTGATCGTCCAACGCGCGCCAAATTTCGGGAGCGATCTTTTCATCCGTTTGTCGGTCGACGGCAAACGGGTGGGCAATATTCCGCGAAACCAGCATTACGGGGGATTCGTTTCTGTCGGGCGGCATACCGTGACGGTATTGGCGTTGCCAAATACGGAATCGCGACGGCCAACGTCGATCCCGCTGATTGCGAAAGCGGGCCAGGTTTACATTTTTACCGCGACCTGGAGCTCCGATCGGCTGATTTTGGTGCCGAGCACCTACTACTCCCCAACAACGCGAGTTGGCGAAGTGAGAAAGAAAAAGTCGAAATTTTGGTTCTGGTGACTTCGAGAAACTCAAGAAACTGAGACTCTGAAAATCTGAAATTTCAGTGTTTCAGCGTGTCAGGATTTCAGCTTTTTTTAAGCCGCCAGTTGTTCTACGGCAGAGCGAAGTTGGCGGATATCGAACGGTTTGGAAAACATCAGACTCACTTCCATCCGGTTGTAAGCCTCGACGATATCGGATGAAAGATTTGCGGATACGACGATAATTTTTCCTTCGATCCCGCGTTTTCGGATTTCCTGGACCAATTCAACACCGGTGAGATTGGGCATTCTTTGATCGACAATGATAACGTCGAACGGAGTTGAGTAATCGAGGTGGGCGAGCGCATCCTTTCCGCTGCCGACACAGGTGATGTCGTATTTCGGGCCATCAAAGACGAATCGAAACGCCGTGGTGACGGACGGTTCGTTGTCGACGGCAAGAATTCGGCAAACGCGTTCCATAATCCCGACCAAAAAGTCAGCAGTGTTCAGGCCAATTCTCGAAGAAGTGGCGAGTGATATGTGACAAGTGACCAGAAAAGAAGTCAGACGTCAGAGGGAAACCGAAGGATGAACGCTGATTGCGAATTGCTAAATGCGAAATGAGGCGCAAGGTTTTGTGAAACAAGGGGCACATTATGAAGCAATCCCGTTATTTCTTGAGTGCGACCGCGGCTTTGATTTCTATTTCGGCGGTCGCGGGATGCGCGACTAATCAGCAAGCGTCCGCGCCGGCCAACGCTGATTCGGCGTCGAAAACTTATGGAAGCCAGGATTTGTCGCGAACGGGCAAACGAACTTCGGGTGAAGCTTTGCAAGCTGCCGACCCAGCGGTCACAGCCAGAGGAGGCAATTAACAACGAACGATTGAGGAGATAGCGATGGACAATCTGATTACGCGACGAAAATTTCTGGAAGTGAGCATGGCAACGGGAGCAACAGTTTTAGCCGGCGGGAGAATTTTTGGCGCCACGGCGGCGACGCCGGGGACGGCGACGAACCCAACCTTCAAGCTGGGCGGCGATCTTGAAGTGAATCGGCTCGGCTTCGGCGCGATGCGGGTCACCGGGGACGGCATCTGGGGTTGGCCACCCGATCGCGCAAATGCAGTGAAGGTGTTGAAGCGCGCAGTCGACCTCGGCGTAAATTTAATTGATACCGCAGACGCTTACGGTCCGGACACGAGCGAACTTCTGATTGCCGAAGCATTGCACCCGTATCCGAAAGGCCTCGTTATCGCAACGAAAGGCGGACTGACCCGGCCCGGCCCAAATCAATGGGTGCCAGATGGCCGGCCGGAACGTTTGAAACAGTGCGTCGATAACAGTTTGAAACGGCTGAAGCTGGAGCGGATTGATTTATATCAGTTGCACCGGATCGACCCGAAAGTGCCGGCCGAGGATTCGTTAGGCGCGCTGAAAGAGGCGCAGCAAGCGGGCAAAATTCGACATATTGGATTGTCGGAAGTTTCAGCCGAGCAAATCGAACAGGCCCGCAAGATCGTTCCGATCGTCAGCATTCAAAACCGTTACAACTTCGACGACCGCAAATGGGAAGGCGCGCTCGAATTTTGCGAAAAGGAAAATCTCGGATTCTTGCCGTGGGCGCCGGTTGGGGGAACTCGCGGGCTGGGTGGAGGCGGGGCGGCATCGGTCGCCAAGGCGCACAACGCCGATGTCTATCGGGTGGCGCTGGCGTGGTTGTTGCAACGGTCGCCAGTCATTTTGCCGATTCCGGGCACGCAAAATTTGCAGCATCTGGAGGACAATTGCGCCGCTGCGAAACTGAAATTGACGCCGGAAGAGTGGAAAAGCGTAGCGGCGTAGAGCCGCCGGCGCAGCGTCAGCCGTCACAAGTCTGCGATTAGGCCAGCAATGCGATCGAACGCAAAACTGCTGATGCGCGTTCGGTGCGGGGCCGCAATCGTATCGCTCTGCGCTGCACGCGTAGTTCTCGCGGATTCGCTCAAGGAGAACATCGACAAATATGTTCGCCAATATGCGGATGCGGATTTGTTCAGCGGCGTTGTGCTGGTTGCAAAAAAAGATTCAATCGTTTACGAGGCAGCGTTTGGTCAGGCGGATCGCGGGTTGGGCGTAGCCAACAGGATCGATACGAAGTTTCAGATCGCATCCTTATCAAAACCGATAACCGCACTGGCGATTTTGCAGCTGGCCGAGCAAAGCAAGCTGAGTCTGGAGGACCATCTGGCGAAATTCATCCCGGACTTTCCTCGGGGCGACAAAATCACGATCGAGCAATTGCTTACGCACTATTCCGGTCTGGGCGATGCCAGCGCGGCGGCGGATTACAATGAGTGGTCGCGCTTTCCGCAGACGACGGCGGCATTGGTTGATAAAGCCAAAAAGGTTTCGCCGGTCGGCGAGCCGGGCGCGAAGTATTTCTACAGCAACTCAAACTATCACCTTCTTGCCTTCATCATTGAAAGGGTTTCCGGTGAAAAATACGGCGACTATCTCGAGCAGCACATCTTCAAGCCGGCCGGCATGCTGAATACCGCGCACCGTGCGAAAGATGAAACGATCGTGGCCGATCTCGCCAATGGATATGTCCCTGCCGGTGCGAAAGGAGTCGAGCGCGCTACTTATCTGGATTGGACGAGTAAGACCGGGAACGGGTCGCTTTACTCAACTGCGGCTGACCTGCTTCGATTCGACCGCGCGCTGAGTAGCGGCGCATTGTTGAAACCCGAAGCCGTGAAAAAGTCGTATGGATTCGACCGCAAAGACCGGAAGGTCGGAACCTTTTGGTTTCATCGCCAGCGGTTTGGACATCGTTCCGTTTACGTAAATGGAAGCAGTCCCGGGTTCAAAGGGCACATCGAGCGATTTATTGATGACGGCGCAGTGGTTGTCGTGCTGTCGAACATGTACATCGCTGCTCCGTCGATGATTGCCGAAGACATCGGAGCACTCTTATTCGACCAAAAACCAACTCACGACGTGCCGCATCCGGTGAGCGTCTCCGAACCGGAATTGAAGCGCTGCGCCGGTAAATTCCGATTTGGCGACGACTTCTTTCAAAAGAATGCGGAAGTCCAAATTGAAGCGCGGGCCGATCATCTCGATTTAATTTACTCGTCGACCGGATTCACGGTGTCGTTGATACCAATCGGCAACGGTCAGTTTTTTGATCGCGTCTTCTGGTCGTTTGTCCGTTTTGAAAAGGACAAACTGATTTATCGGAACGGCGAAACTGATTACGTGGCC
>JAJPJU010000156.1 GCA_021324035.1 Spartobacteria bacterium
CGATTGCGTCGCCGGTTTCTTTTGGCCGCCGTCGTTGCCGCTGAAAAACGCGACGACGCGTTGCCAAAATGTTTTCTGCTTCGGAGCCTGCACGCGTTCGCGTTGATCTTGAAAACGACCGCGTCCGCCCTTTCGTCGAGAGCGACCGCGCCCATGGCGCTGGCGTCCCCCGTATGAATGCGAGTTCATGTTGATCCTTATTTATTAAGTTGTTCAATCGATGGAGCGTTCGCTGCGAGCGAACACAGTCCGCGGCGCGCGAATCCCGAAAGATCCACGAGTTGCAATCAGTCTGCGACGCCATTGGAAACTCCACCTCTTCGTGCCGGAAATAGAATGGTCTCAGGAAACAGCCCGTTTTGCTCAGCCAATCAGATCGCGAAGATGACGAACCTCGCTTCATACTCTTAGCCTTAATGAAACGGATGCCCAGAATTAGATTCCCGACATCTACGGGGCGATTATCGCCCGCGCAGACGGGCTTTGCAAGGGGGCGTTTTCTCGATCCTGGATGCTGGATTCTGGATGCTCGATGCCGAAATCCAGCATCCAGAATCAAGTATCGAGTATCGAGTCGCGTACCGAATAAATGCGGGATTTGAAATATTCACGCGCGCGTTCTTGTCGGATCGGCTTGATAAACGAACACAATTTACGCGACGAAAGCCGCGGTTCATAACCGAATTCCGGCATCAGGTCGTGGCAATGCCATTCGATCCAGCCGATTTCGTCTTCGGAGAGCTCCTTTTCCCATCGCGACGCGGGCTCCGCGCTGATTTCTGAAAACGCGATCTGGGCCGCTGAATTTCCGCCCCACGGCTCGCCGATCTTGGTCGGATTCAGCACAATTTCGGGATCGAAGTCGATCTCCAGATAATCGCAGACTTTTTGCATGACTGCGGTCGGTTCGCTGACCAGTTGTTCGAATTGGACAAACAATCCGCCAACATCTCCGGCCCGAACTCGACGCGCTAATCTGGCCGCCACGCGCCAATGCGCGATCACGTAGTAAACCGAAAACCGTTTTGTCTGACGCGTCTTCTCCAGGGCGATTTGGGTCGCCAGGATCGCGCGCGGATCACGCAGCGTGACCAGCAACCTGGCATTCGGAAACCGCGCGACGATTTCGGCAACGTGGTTTCGGTTCGCCGGCGTTTTCTCGACCCAGCGCCGGATGCCGTCGAGGGGGATTTGCATCGTTGTTGCGTATGCTTCGGCCATCAGCGCCAGCAGATCTCGCTGTGAGTTCGCCGGATCGAATGCGATTCGCTCAAATACTTCGCGAAATTTTTTCTGCGGAAAATCTTTGTATTCGTGCTCGCGCCATTTCGGCTCGCCGCCGAACAAGACGCGAGAAAACGATTGCCGGGTCAGGTAATCGAACTGCGTTCGCCGATCCGCACCGCGGTATTTTGTGAGAACCGTAGGGAAGTAGGCCGTCTCCTGCGGCAATACGAGCAGTTGCGAATGATTATCAAGCAGCGCGGCGAGCAATGTTGTCCCGGATTTTGCCTGACCGGCGATGAAGCACGCGCGCTGATCAAAAGATAGATTTCCGGGAGACATCGCAAATGGGTAGACGGAAATCCGAAACTCGAAATCCGAAATCCGAAGCAAATTCGAATCCCGAAATGAAATCAAATTCAAGCCGCCCGACAACGCACCTGGGGTTTTGGAATTTCTTCATTCGTGACCTGTTTCGGATTTCGACATTCGAGTTTCCGCGAAAATCTCAATTGCGGCGAGCTGCACTCAGAAACCATTCAATAAACTTCGGGAGGCCATCTTCGAATTTTGTTTTCGGAGCGTAGCCGAGAAGTTTCCGTGCCTTGGAAATGTCCGCGCAGGTCAGTGGCATGTCGCCAGGTTGTTCGGGCAAGCAGTTGATCTTCGCCTTTTTGCCGAGTGTCTTCTCGATCGCGTTGATCAAATCCTTCAATTGAATCGTGTCGCTCTCACCGAGGTTGAAAACGTCGAACATTGGTCCGTCATATTTAAGGGCGGCCATCGTACCCTGAATGATGTCGTCGATGTAGGTGTAATCGCGCCGGGTTGTGCCATCACCGAACTGATCGATCGGCTCGCCGGCGTGAATGTTTCGGGTGAATTGATGAATCGCGAGGTCTGGACGCTGTCGCGCGCCGTAAACGGTGAAGTAACGCAGCGCCACAATTCGCATTTTGTAGAGATGCGAGTAGGTCGAACAAAGAAACTCGCCGCCGATTTTCGTGGCTGCGTACGGACTCAATGTTTGGGTGAGATGTTCCTCTTCAGAAAATGGAACGCGCCTGGCCGCGCCGTAAACTGAGGAGCTCGACGCGAAAACAAATCGCTCAACTCCGCTTGAACGTGCGCCCTCCAGCAAATGCAAGGTGCCTGCGACATTTGTGTCGTAATAAAGCTGCGGCTGCTGAATCGACGGCCGAACACCTGCTCGCGCCGCCAAATGCACGATCGCGTCGAATTTTTCGTTGTTTTGAAACAGCGTTGCTACTCCCCGGCCGTCGCGAAGATCGATTTCCTGGACCGCGGCAGCTTTCGCGAACGCAGCAACGTTCGCGCGCTTGATCCTGGGGTCATAGTAATCATTGAAGTCGTCAATGATCACAACGTCATGACCATCGGCCAGCAGTCTTTCGACAAGATGCGAGCCAATGAATCCAGCGCCGCCAGTGACCAGAACCTTCATTGGTCGGGAACTTCAACCACGAAGGACACGAAGTGCACGAAGAAAATTTATTTGTTTTCCGCCCTCAAGTTTCTTTACGCCCCCGCTAGTGCGCCAATAGTGTTCCCATTTTGGAAGTTTGCCGCACACCGGCATGGCGATGATCTTCGTGGTGCAATGAAACGCACGATCTGGCTCAGCGCGCTCGCCTTTGTCCTGGCGTTCATCGCGATGCTGGGATGGAAGCTTTGGCCGGAATTGACGCGACCGAAATCAGTCGATCCGGCGTTTCAAATCCCCTCGCCGCTCGAGCTCGAATCAATTCCGACGGCATCGCATTTTGATTTCCCGCTCGGAAACGAAAACGGAGCGATGGCCTACAACG
>JAJPJU010000212.1 GCA_021324035.1 Spartobacteria bacterium
CGAATATCCAAAACACAAAGTAATTGGGGTTCGTCATTCCTTCATTCTTCGGTATTCGGGCTTCGTCATTATCGTGAAATCACTGTTCGCCAAAATCGTTGACGTAAAACCGAACGAGCTGCGGGCGCTTTGGCTCGGGTTTGCGTTTCATTTTACCATTTTGGCAGCGTATTACGTCGTCAAACCAATCCGCGATGGCATTGCTGCCAGCGGCAGGCTCGAAGCGCTGCCATGGATGTTTACCGCCACCTTGGCCGTTATGCTGGTCGCTAATACGATCTACGGCGCGATTGTTGCCAAAATGGAGCGGCGAAAATTTATTCCGTTCGCCTACGCGTTCTTTATTTTTGTCCTGGTTCTTTTTTTCCTGCTGATGAGAACGGGTTCGCCCTCGCAGCAGGTGTGGACGGGCCGTGCCTTCTTTGTGTGGGTCAGTGTTTTCAATCTCTTCAACACTGCAATCTTCTGGGCGTTCATGACCGATCTGTTCACGGTCGAGCAGGGGAAGCGGCTCTACGCTTTTATAGCGGTTGGTGGAACGCTCGGCGCAATTACCGGGGCCTACATCACTAAGAACCTCATTCGCGACATTGGTCAGGCAAATCTCGTGGCGATTTCAGCCGCGATGTTTGTAGTTGTCTGCTTCCTTGTTCGGCTTTTTCCAAGTAATTCCACGGGGCAGATTGAGAGCTCGCCAGTTCGGGAAGAGCCAATCGGAGGGTCCGCGTGGTCGGGTATTACCCACATCGCGCGATCGCCTTACTTATTCGGTTTAGCCGCGGTGATCATGTTGTACACAATCACCTCGACGTGGGCCTATTTTCAGCAGACCACTCTCGCCGGTGCGGTGCTTAAAACCCCTGCGGACCGAACGGTGTTTTCCTCCACCCTTGAAATCTGGGTCAATAGTATCACTCTCGGTATCCAGATTTTTTTGACCGGCCGCTTCCTGAAATGGTTTGGCGTGGCATTTACTCTGACTGCGCTTCCATTTCTGAGCATGCTCGGTTTTGGCGCGATGGCCATTGCGCCGAGTCTCGCGATGCTGGCTTGTTTCCAGGTGATACGTCGCGCGGGCGCTTACGCGTTAATGCGTCCGTCCCGCGAAATTCTTTTCACGGTTCTGAAGCGCGAGGACAAATATAAAGTTAAAGGCGTGACCGACACCCTGGGTTATCGGGTTGGCGATCAATTAGGCTCGTGGTCCTACGCCGGTCTTGGAGCAAATTGGCTTCACCTGAGTCTCAACACGATAAGCTGGATTGCAGTTCCGATTACCGCCGGTTGGTGCGCCCTGAGTATCTGGCTCGCGCGCAAACAGCAAGTCCTGGCGCAAGCTCAGGATCAGGAACGTGCTGAAGTCGCACGAGCCGCCTGAATTATTTCGCCAGCTCGTAGAGGTATTCGACGAACGACATCACCGCGCCGTCGAAGCTTTGGACCTTCGGGTTCGATGATTCGATAACGTAATATTCATCCGGGGCATGGGCGCCGCTGCCGTGACCCAGACCGAAATGTCCGGCCGCGAGTTTGAGCGGTTCCCCGGTGAAGACGTACCCGGGATATGACCCGGCGTTCCGCGGCCAGAGCAGGGGATCGATCCCAAATTGTTTGTAAGTCGAAACCTGCGCCTTGATCAGCGGTGAATCAGGTGAGGTGCTCGTCGGATCATATCCACCTGTCATATTAACTTCGATGTCGCCGAAGCCGTGCTTGGCCATATGCGCCTTCAATGCGGAGAGCGCTTCAGTCGCTTTCATGTCCGGCACAAGTCGCATGTCGATCTTCGCGACTGCGCGATGCGGCAAAATCGTCTTGCCTCCCTGCCCAGTGTAACCGCCGACCAAACCTTCAATGTTCACCGTTGGCTGCGATTCGAGCCGCTCGTTCGCTTTGTCCCACGGGAGATCATCGATCCAGTGCTGGGTGCTGAATTGTTTCTTGGCTTGCGCTTCACTCCGCACCTTTGACACGCGTTCAATCATCGCGCGTTCTTCGCTCGTGATTGGCCGCGGCTGCGGATAATTTTCGATCATGATCGTATTGCCGTCGGCGGAAACGAGGGTGTCGAGCGCGTGAATCAAATGCCAGGCCGGACTGTCGATCATCGCCTTGAGTGATGAGTGAATATCTTTCGCCGGTCCGCGTCCCCATTTTGCGCCGTCGGAAACCAACTCGAGCTCGATCACGCCTTTAGATCCGAGGTTTACGGTCACGATCCCATCCAAATCCTGCACTGCTGACGGCATGAAAACCCCAACACATTTTGCCAGAGCGGCCTCGACTTCGGGCCGTTGCACAAGCTGTCGGATATGCGGCGAACCAATTTCCTCTTCGCCCTCCGCGACCAGTACCAGATTCACCGGCATTTTCTTTCCCGCGCCTTGAATCGCATGAAGCGCTGCCAGAAATGCGGATTCCGGCCCTTTTTGATTTACCGCCCCGCGCCCAACGATTGCTTTTCCCAACGGCGGTTTGTCGACGATCTGCGCGTCCGTTGGGGACGACGTCCATTCGGCTGGATCGAACTGCTTCACGTCGTACATGAAATAGAGGCCGATAGTTTTCGGTGCACCGGCATCAAGCGTCGCGAACACTCCGGGCTTTCCGTCCGTGGTAATCACGTCAGCTTTTTGAAATCCGGCATCGCGCGCAAGTTTCGCCATGTAGTCCGCGCCGTCCGGATAACCGCGGTTCTCAGCGGCGATGGAGACCTGGGCGATCCAATCGTGCAGACGCTTCACCGCTTCGTCGTGGCGCTTGGTTATTTCCGCTTTGATGTCTGCGTGATCGGTGGGCGCGGCGTAGCTTTGCAATGCAGCAGCTGCAAGTATCGACGTAAGGGTCAGGAGTTTTGCTTTCATTATTCGAGTGCGAGGGTTTCCTGTTTAGGAGCTGTGGTTTCTGCGGTTAGTCCGCTGAATTTTTTAACAAGGTCATCGAGTTTGGCCAGATAGTAATCAACGTTCTCGTCCCGATTTTGGGGGTCGAAATCGCTGGCGAGCCGGGCGGCTTCATAGGCCGGGACCTTCTTGGGGGTGCTCTTAATATAATAAGAGACCTGGTCGCCCGGCTTGTAGGCTCGTCCGCTGGCCAGGGCCAGCTCGTAAGCTGCCGCCCGGTTCCTGGCCGAACCGGCAATCTTCGCCCGGTATTTCTCGAGCGAATCCTGCAGAGTGTCGGTCTTCATCAACATATCGATGCTCCATTCGCGATTGCGGATCTTTTTCTCAAACGCAGTCCGCAAGTCTGAAATCTCTTCCGATTTGCCCAGCATGATTCGCTTGATCATCTCCTCGAGAAAAACGCGCTGGAATTTCTCAAGTCCGCGCGACTTCAACGCTCCGCCTTTGATGATTACGTCGCCGGTTTTGGTCAAGAGCGCATAATTCTTCGCTTTGTAGCTGAACATGGCGTCGAACTGCTCATCGAATTCAACTTCGATTCCTTTTGGAAGGATTTTTGCGAGGCCTTCGCTCAACTCCTGGATTTCCGAATCCATTTTTGTAGCCGGGACCGTTGGTCCCGGTTTTCTGCCGGCATCACCGATGCCGGCTACAGCGGCGGATGGCGGCACGAAATAAATTCCATCGGTGTCGACCTCAATGACCTTTGCGCCGTGTTTGTTCAGCCAATCGATCATTTTCTTGAGCAAATCCCGACCAATCTGCGTTACTCGTGCAGCGGCATCGAAATCCGCAAAATGTCCCTGGGCGAAGCCGAGATAACCATAAAAGCTATTGATCAGGATCTTGAACGTGTTTTGAAACGCTTCGAGATGTCGCTGCTCCGCCGGATCCCTGGCCGCCCGCATCTTCGCTTTTGCTTCCAGCCGGAATTTGCGGAGATCCGTCAGTAAGTGGCGGAAGATTTGGAGCTGATCGCTGACCGGAAAACAATCGAACTGGAGCATGATCGACGGATAGAGCGATGCGACGTCGCAATGCCAGACGTCGCGGGCTACGCCGGTAAAGAAAATATCTGTGTATCCGCCTTCAAAGGCCTGTGGGATCGGCAATTCGGGGATGCTGTGCTTTTGCCGGAAATATTCGCGAAGGAACAACGCATCGATCCGCGTGGCGTTTCCCCGAACGATGACGTCCTGGTAGTTGTAGGGAAAAATCTGCGCCTGGATAAAGTAACTGGGACTAAGCAAATCCGACATCGCTCTGGTCTCGCGAACGCCGCAGAGCGCGCGCTTTCGAAACTTGTCGCCGTTCTGGCGATAAGCGCGCAATAATTCCTTTCCGCTCAGGCCCGAAATTTCCTCGCTGTCGCAAAAACCAAAATGCCGGGCAACATCGGCGCGTTCGAACCCGCTCAGCGTTCGTAGACCCACATCGTAGAATTGTGCGAGCAGGAAAGTGTCGACGAAATGCCGGCCATCGACGGCGAACTTGGGATAATCGATCGTTTTCTCTGCAATTTGCAGCCGGGAAGGCCGGGATCGCAAAAATCCCGCGCCGCCGCTAGCCGAGCCGGAGCCTTGGCCAAGGCTGGTGCGTCCCCAGTCGAGCTTGGTTTTTAATTTCTTTGCGCGCGCGACGAGATAGGAAAGATGAACGCGAAACAGGTCGTGGCCCTCGATGACATCGGGATCGCGCTCCTTGATAAGTGTCGTCAGGCGTTTAATTGCAGCGTGCTCCGAGTCCGGCAGTTTCTTTGGATCGACGACAATCAATTCCTCCCAGCCGGAGTTGTCGGACACCGCGATGCTCATGATGTGGTCGGCGTCGCCTTCGGAAAATGCGAGGATTTCCAGCTGCATCCGTTTCAATTCTTCGAATGGCAGATCTTTGAACAGCGTTCGTCCGGTCGCGGTGAGGTAATGTTGAACCGGATCGCTGAACGCGAAATAATCGCGACCGGCGTTTTTCAACCCGTTCCGCAGCGCGATTAATTCCTTCCAGCTGTCGACTGTCACCAACCAGCTGAATTTCAAATCGCCTTGCAGCTTTTCGGCTTCAATTCCAAGATCGGCGACATCGCCGTCCGCCCAGACGAATGGGTGGAACGGCTCCACGTCGGCAGTTGTCGATCCATCCTTTTCCCGGCGATGGAGTTTAACGGTGCCGGTTTCACCGAGCTCGACGGCAACAATTCGGGGCGTCGGGTCAGTTCCGAAAAGGATCTTGTTCTCCTCGAATTCCATGAGTCATCCACAGATTGCGCAGATTTTCACAGATTCAAAACCGGAAGATTTGTGGATAATCTGCGCCAATCTGCGTAAATCTGTGGATACAAATTTATTATGAAACCATTACCGATAGTATTGGCGTCGGTGCTCGGCATCGTTGTGGTGCAAGCCCAGGAGTCGCCCGTTGAAAAAGCCGCGGTAGGCGAATTGCCGTCGCTGCTGGCGATTTACAAGGACATTCATAGCCATCCCGAGTTGTCGGGACACGAAGAGCGGACCGCTGCCCTGGTCGCGAAAGAACTCCGGGCCGCCGGTTGCGACGTCACCGAGAACGTTGGCAAGTACAACAACCCGAAATTGAAATGCTATGGCGTTGTTGGGGTCATGAAAAATGGAGGCGGCCCCACGGTTTTGGTTCGCACAGATATGGACGCATTGCCTGTCCACGAGGAAACGGGTTTGCCCTATGCCAGCACGGTCACGGCCAAAAATGACGAAGGTCGCGACGTTTCGGTAATGCACGCGTGTGGTCACGATGCCCATATCGCGGCTTTTATCGGGACCGCGCGCGCATTGCAGAGCCTGAAGGCGGATTGGAATGGCACGATTATCTTTATTGGACAGCCTGCGGAAGAAGCGATTGGAGGTGCACAGGCGATGCTGAGGGGCGGTCTTTACGCTCGTTTTGGAAAGCCAGATTTCGCGCTTGGGTTTCATGACAAGGCGGATTTGCCAATCGGGCACATCGGAGTCACGCCCGGATACACTTATGCAAATGTCGACTCAGTTGATGTGACCGTGCGCGGAATCGGTGGCCACGGGGCTTATCCGCACAAAACAAAGGATCCGATCGTGCTCGCCGCTGAGATGATCAACGTCTGGCAAACAATCGCGAGCCGCGAGAACAATCCACTTGATCCAATCGTGGTCACGGTCGGCTCGATCCACGGTGGCACTAAGCACAACATTATTCCGGACGAAGTGAAAATGCAGCTGACGGTGCGCACCTACAAATCGGAGGTGCGCGACCGCGTCCTCAAAGCCATCGACGATATCGCGAAAGGAATCGCCATCGCGGGCGGGGTTCCGGCAGATCGCGCGCCGATTGTGACCGTGGAGAAGGATCAGCTTACTCCTGCGACTTATAATAATCCTGATCTCACCAAACGACTGGTTGCGGTTTGGAAGAAGACCTTAGGTGACGCCAACGTGGACATCGTCGATCCAACCATGGGCGGAGAAGATTTCTCAGAATACAGTTTGCCGGATCACTCAATTCCGGCCGTCGATTTTCACATTGGCGCAGTGGAGCCTGAGAAAATCGCGCAATTCAAAGCGGAAGGTAAAGATCTGCCGACCCTGCACTCGAGCAAATTTGCGCCCGTGCCCGAACCGACGATCAAAGTCGGCATCATTGGAATGACCAGCGCTGTGCTGGACCTGATGAAGGGAAAGTGACGTCGAGCCAGACGTTACTTCACGCGAACATTTTTGCGCATGAAAGTGGGGACGTCGAGGTCCTGACCTTCGACGATTGTCGGCTCGCTTTTTTCGAAGCGGCCCCTGGTCACGGGCTCGAACTGCATCACTTCCTGTTTGGCGTAAATGTATTTTTCCGTGGGAGCTTTTGGCTCTTTGAGTTCCTTTTCGATCACCGGTTTCTTCTTCGGTGGAATTAATCGCGGCGTCGGCTTTTTGATCGAAGGCGGAACTGGCGGCGGCGGCGTTTCGTTTATCGCTGGTTGCGGTTGTTCGAACGGTGTAGTGGCGGCCGTGTCGGCCGCAGATTCTCCCAATGCGCCCGACACGGGCGCCTCTACAACCGGTTCGATGTCGATTTTCGGCGCGGGCTTCGGCGGTTCTTCGACTTGTTCGAGAATTGCCGGAGGCGGCGCAAGAAACGGCTCGGGAATCGGCTGAGCCGTTTGCTCGACAACAGAATCATTGGAGGCGAGCGAACTAATGATTGTCACACTCAAACGATTTCCCATTTTACCGTCGACGGCCGTTCCAAACACAATCTGGGTGTGATCGCGGACGTGCTTTCCAAGCTCACGCATTAAAATTTCTACCTCGGACAATGTCATTCCAGGGCCACCCGCGACTTGCACCAGAATGTGCGACGCGTCCGCCAGCATTCGGCCTTTGTCCATCAACGGGTTTTTCAATGCGTGGGTTAAGGCGTCGTGAGCCCGATTGTCCGAATCGGATTCACCGAAGCCGAACAGGCAGCGGCCGTTTTGACTGCGTAACGCTGCAAACAAATCGTCGAACCCAATTCGAATCAGCCCCGGTCGCTGAATCAAGTTGACGATCGAGCGCACGCTTTGACTGATCGTCATGTCGGCAACGCCGAATGCCTGATGAATTCCTGCCTTGGGCGCAACCATGTCGCCCATGCGATCGTTCTCAAAGCAAATGACCGCGTTCGCGACTTCGTTCAATCGCGCGAGAGCATCGAGCGCCTGCGCGCCCCGGCGTTTGCCTTCGAAGGAAAAGGGCAACGTCGCAAAAACAATCACAAGCGAACCTGCCTCGCGCGCGAGTTGAGCGACGATCGGAGCTGCGCCGGAACCGGTCCCGCCACCAAGTCCTGCGCAAATGAAGATCATTCGCGCTCCGGCGATGGCTTGCCGGATTTCATCGGCCGATTCAATCGCGGCCTGATAGCCAAGCTCGGGATCTCCGCCTGTGCCAAGGCCGCGCGTGCTGCCGCGACCGAGTTGGACTTTCCGCGCGGCGACGGAGCTGGCCAGAGCTTGAACGTCGGTGTTGATCGCGATCAGATCATTTTTGTCCATGCCATCGAGCAGGACCCGATCGAGCGCATTCGATCCGGCACTGCCGACGCCAACGACTTTGATGGGGATCGCTTCCTCCTGCCGTTCCGGCAAACTGTAATTCTTGCTGAGTTGGATCATTTATTGCCTTCCTTGCGGGTTGCTGGCACTTCTGCATCTGA
>JAJPJU010000034.1 GCA_021324035.1 Spartobacteria bacterium
CGTCGATGACAACGTGCGAATCGATCGTCGTGTAATCGCCGATGGTCGCACGACCGTCCATCACGACATAGGGTCCAATCTCGACACAAACACCGAGCGTCGCTTCGGGATCAATGATTGCAGTGTGATGAACGTTCACAAAACTCCCGCTTCTTTGAAACTAAAATAAGCCGGCCGGTTGTTCGATTGCGCGCCAATAATTATGTGATCGAGCAACTTGATTTGCATCAGCTCGGCGGCCTCGGCCAGCCGGCGGGTGAGACTGTGGTCCGCCTGGCTGGGCGACGGATCTCCCGATGGATGATTGTGAACAACGATAACCGCATAAGCGGAGGCGATGACCGCAGGCCGAAAAATTTCCCGGGGATGGGCGATGCTTTCGTTGACTGTGCCGAGGGAAACATTCTCCACTCGGATCAGCCGGTATCTTGTATCCAACAGGACCGCCCGCATTTCCTCTCGGCGCAGCATTCGCATTTCCCCGCCAACCAGCTGATCGACCAGTTCGGGCGAATCGATTTTCTGGTTGGCCAGGGGTTCGCGCGCGAGGCGATTGCCCAAATCGAACGCTGCCGCCAGCTGCACGGCTTTGGCAACTCCGACGCCCGGCAGTCTCGAAAGTTCGGTGACGTTGCAACGGCTTAACTCTCGAAGCGATCCATGACGTTTCAACAGATCGCGCGCAACATCGATCACATTGGCGCCGACGCGTCCAGTCCTGAGCAAGATCGCAATCAATTCGGCATCGGACAACGCCGATGCGCCATGCGCGGCCAGCTTCTCGCGTGGACGCTCGTCTTCCGGCATTTCACGAATGCGCGATTGCAAGTTTGGGGGGATGGGGGTTGAGCGCGGGTTTTTCCGCAGATTTATTAGGGAAACGATCAACTTCGAAATTGCTCAAGCATTTCGCGGAAAGCGTCGCCCAAACCAACCAGCGCGCCGGTGTATGGGTTCGACGGAAGATTTTCGATTTCGGCCTGGGCCTCGGAAATTAAGTTTTGTCCGGCTTCGATCGAAGCACTCAGAGCTCCGTTAGCCTGCGAGGAGCCCAACAGCTGTGCGATTTCTTCAAAGCGCGCGTCGAGGATGAGTTGCGAAAGATGTTCCTTGTCCGAACCGTTTCGGCCGCCAAGCAGCATTAAGACCGGCAGCGTTAATTTCCCTTTTTTGAGGTCGCTTCCCAGTGTCTTGCCAGTCAACCGTTCGGTGCCTGCGATATCGATGCAATCGTCGTAGATCTGATACGCGGTTCCAATTTTTTGACCGAAAACCTTGAGCGAATTTTGCGTGGCCGAATCGGCCTTGCTCAGCACCCCGCCAAGCTCGCCGGCAACCGCGAACAGCGAACCGGTTTTCATTCCAATAATTCGCAGGTAATCGTCGATCCCCAGATGAAGATCGAACCGGCGCTGGGTCTGAATGATTTCTCCAGTGCAAACCTCCCGGGCGGCACGAGCGATTGCCCGGCTGACTTCGACTTGTTCAAAACCCGCTGACAAATTCAAAGCGTGCGCAAAAAGCCAGTCGCCCAGCAAAACACTCAGGGAATTTCCCCAGCGCGCGTTCAGGGTTGGTTGAGCCCGGCGCCATTCGGCCTCGTCGACGATGTCGTCGTGGACCAACGTTGCCACGTGAATGAGTTCGACGATTACCGCCAGATCGACATGCTGGGATGTAATCGCTCCGACCGCACCGCCACTCAGCAGCGCGACCAGCGGTCGCAATCGTTTTCCCCGGCCGCCGATCGCGTAGCTAACATAGCCTTCGACCGCGGGATCGAATGAAGAGGCCTGGGCGATGATGCGCGATTCAACATCGTCGAGCTCTCGCCGGACCACTTCCGTTACCCGGCTCAGCGGCCCGTTCGGAACTGTGGGCGCGAACGCCGAGGGTACCGTGACTTCCACAAGCGCAGGATAAAAGGGCGGCCTAGCGGTTGTCAAAGCAACACGTTCAGGAAAACGCGCATTTAGCGCCTGCGCAGCCAGGAATCCGTCCCATATTTTTGCGTCGCAATCTCCTTGGCCCGTGCAAGCAGCGCGCCGTCCATATGTTTGGGTTCGCAGTTTACCGAAAGCGCGTTTGCGAACGAATCGGCAAAGCCGTCCCTAAACTCCACGTTTTGAATGCTGCCCTGCTGCAGCAGCCCGTGGCGATTCCGGCGTTGGGCGGCTCCCGCGATTTTGCGTCCGTTTGCGACTACATCATTCTGGACAGGGTTCGAAAAGCAGAGCGCCGGGTTGTAGCGGCGGTCTATGACCGCAGAACCCTTTTCCGGTCGGCCCTCGTAGAGCGCCGGTGCAGTTGTCCCGCGGGTCGCTAACGCACTGGAAATTGCCTGATGCACGTTCGCGTAAATTTGCATCGACGACTCGCCGAACGCGACGTCGGTTGCCGGAATAACAATCGAGTAAGTCAGATCGTCACCATGAAAGACAATTCCGCCGCCGGTCCACCGCCGGACGATGTCGCGATTATGGGCTGCGACGTCGTCGAACTTGCCAAAGTATCCGAACGAGAGTGCGGGATGATCCCATTGATAAAATCGAATCGTCGGAACTTTTGCCGTTTCGAAAAACGCTTCGTCGATCGCCATGTTCAATGCCGCGGAGCGCGAGTCGATGTCGTGGTAGACGTCGAGCGACGTAAACAACGTTCGTGTCGCGCCGGATGCCTTATTTGTCATGTCGAGCGAAGCCGAGACATCTCCAACTATTTCCGTTTTACAGAGCGCAGTCATTGCCAGACAAGAGTTAGAGATCCCCTCACTTCGGTCGGGATGACAAAGTTTCTATCAACATGACAAATTATCCGCCGATCTCGTCGAGAATTTTCTCGAGCGCTTCCCGTGGATTCTTTGACGCAGTGACGGGCCGGCCGATCACCAGGTAATCCGCGCCGGCCTGGATCGCTTCGCGCGGCGACATGGTTCGTTTTTGATCTCCGGCTTCGGCCCAACTTGGCCGAATTCCCGGGACGACGATTTTTATCCTGTCTCCAAACTCTGCGCGCAACGGCTTGATTTCGCGTGCGCTGGCGACTACGCCGTCGACTCCGTTTTCGACACCGAGTTTGGCCAGACGCAAGACCTGATCGTCGACTGTAGCGTTGATTCCAACTTCGCGGAGCGTCGCGTCGGTCGAACTTGTCAGAACGGTCACGCCCAAGATGGACATCTCTCCTTTTTTTGCA
>JAJPJU010000219.1 GCA_021324035.1 Spartobacteria bacterium
CGCGCCAATTTCGCTGCTGCCAAATTACCGCAATCACCACTCCGTAGAAAAACACGAGATGAACCGGCCCTTTCGCCAGCCAGCCGAGTCCGAGAAAAACGAACGGCACGGTCCAGAGCAGCCACGGCGATTTCTTTTGCAGCCACCAGCTCAGCCAGAAAACAATTGCGAGCGCACAAAGCGAAACGTAGAGCGCTTCGATTTCGACCAATCTTCCCTTCTCAATGATTCCGGCGTTGATCAGCCACATCAGACCCGCAATTAGCGATCCGCGCTCACCAAGACTGGATCGAGCAACAGTCACGAACGCAATTGCGACCAGCAGAACGCAAAACACCGACGGCGCGCGAGCAGTCCATTCGTTCTGCGTCCCGAAAATTTTAAAGGAGGCTGCGACCAGCCAGTTAATCAGCGGCGGCTTACGAAAGTAAGTTTCGCCGCCAACCTGCGGCACAAGATAGTTCCCGGTTTGCAGCATCGTGATCCCGGGCAAAATTCGGCGACCTTCCTCTCCTTTGATCGCCAAAGAGCCCAACGCGGGTAGGTAAAGTGCAGCCCAAACTAGCAGCACGATCAGCAGGTTTCTGGTTTGCGAACTCACAAGGATGGAATGTTGAACGCTCCGCCGCAACGGTTCAACCCCTCAGCTTGACGGTGCCAGCCCTGAAGGTAGATTCATCATCTAGTCCGCGCCGGAAGGAGTGGGAAAGGTTGTCCCACTCTTTTTCGTCTGCGGACTGGATGTTTTATGAACGCGGAAATAGCAGCAATGCTGGATTACATGGAGCGGGAGCGCGGAATCAAGCGCGAAACCCTGCTCGAAGCGCTTTCCACAGCCTTGCTCTCCGCGTCAAAGAAGAGCGTAGGCGCCGCCCGGGATTTGCGGATCGATATTGATCCGAAGACCTGCGACATCCGCGCCCTGGCGAATTTGATTGTCGTTGAAGATGTCACCAATCCCCAGGACGAGATTTCAATCACTCGGGCCCGCAAGCTCAAACCGGAGGCGAAAATCGGCGACACCGTCGAAGTGGAAGTCACGCCCAAGAATTTTGGACGCATCGCCGCCCAGACCGCCAAACAGGCGATGATGCAGCGCATCCGGCAGGTCGAGAAGGAAATGATTTACGAAGAGTTCAAGGATCGCGCCGGCGAAATCGTCAGCGGCACGGTCCGGCGGTTCGATCGCTCCGATGTGATTCTCGATCTCGGAAAGTTCGAAGCCGTCATGCCGCAACGCGAGCGCGTCGTGGTTGAAGATTACAACGTTGGCGATCGTCTCCGCGCCTACGTTGTCGCGGTGGAAAACGGATTGCGCGGCCCGGAGATCATCGTTTCGCGCAGTCATCCGAATTTCGTGCGTCGCCTTTTCGAATTGGAAGTGAGCGAGATTGCAGATGGAACAGTTGAAATCCGCGGAATCGCGCGTGAAGCCGGTTATCGAACAAAGATCGCCGTCTGGAGCGCCAACGAAAAAGTCGATCCGGTCGGCGCGTGCGTCGGCATGCGCGGCTCCCGCGTGAAAAACATCGTGCGCGAATTGAACAACGAAAAGGTGGACATCATTCGTTGGAGCTCGGATCCGAAGGAATTTATTCTCGAAGCGCTCAAGCCTGCGAAAGTCAAAAGCATCAATTTCGATCCGGAGAAAAAAGTCGCGCAAATTTCGGTTGATGAAGATCAGCTTTCGCTAGCCATCGGAAAAAAAGGGCAGAACGCGCGTCTGACCTCGCGATTGACCGGCTGGGAAATCAACATCGACAAAGACACCTCGGCTACGACGGCGGTCGAACAGAAAGTCGCTCAAGCGGCGCAGGCCCTGGCAAAAGCGCTGCCGATCACGGACGAGCAGGCAGTCACGTTGGTAAAATCAGGATTTACGAATCTGGAAGGCTTGCATGCCGCCGACGTTCAGGATTTGGTAGATATTCTTGGCGTGGACGAAACGAAGGCTCAGGAGATTCACGATGCCATCCATAAACAGGATGCAAAACAAGAAGCGGGCTCGGCTCAACCAGGTTGAGCCATGAATAATTTTTTAAATGGCAACAAAATCGAAACCGGCAGCAAAGAAACCTGCAGCGCGAAAGCCTGCGACCCACAAACCTGTTGCGGTTGCGCATAAGCACGCCATTTCCAAAAAGAAGGTAGAGCCCGCTCCCAAACCGGCGCACCCGCCCGCCAAAGCAGCTTCTCATCCGGCAGCTCCGGCAAAACCGCAGCCGAAGCCGGCGACACCGCCCCGTCCGGCGGCTCCAAGCGTTTCGCTGATCGACAAGAAGCAGCCCGAAAAGAAAGCCGCGGACGGAGAGCTCAGAAAGAAAACGACCGTTCTTCCCCCAATTTCGCGAATTCGCGCCTCACTCGCCACGTCGACTCCGGCACCGCCGCCGAAGAAAGCGGAGCCCGCCCCCGCCCCGGCAGCGACCGAACCTCCGCAAGCTGAGTCGGCGCCCGCCGAACCGGAAGCACGGGACGACGGCAAAAAGGTAATCCACATCAAGCCACCGATCATCGTAAAGCAACTTGCGATGGAGCTCGGAATCAAACCGCACCAGCTAATTGCCGAGCTGATGACGTTCAACATTTTCGCCAACATCAATCAGACGATCGAGCCGGACATCGCGTCGAAAATTGCGGAAAGCCACGGATTCTTTCTCGAAAAAGAGCGCCGCGAAAAAGGGGCCGGCGTTCATAAGGTCGAACAAGTCATCGTCGCGCCACCGAAACCGGTCATTCAGAAGAAGGAAGAACTAAAACACCGGGCGCCGATCATTACTTTCATGGGTCACGTCGATCACGGAAAGACTTCACTGATGGACGCAATCCGAAAAACCCGGGTAGCGGCAGGTGAAGCGGGTGGAATCACTCAACACATCGGGGCTTACAGCGTAGATCACAAAGGTCAAAAGATGACGTTCCTCGACACCCCGGGTCACGCCGCGTTTACCGCGATGCGCGCTCGCGGCGCGAACGTTACGGACATTGTTGTTCTCGTTGTCGCCGCCGATGACGGCGTAATGCCCCAAACCATCGAAGCGATCAATCACGCGAAAGCGGCCCCGCATGTCGAAATCATGGTTGCGATCAACAAGATCGATTTGCCAGGCGCGAACATCGACAGAGTGAAGAAACAATTGCAGGACCGCGATCTCACACCGGAAGATTGGGGCGGCAAGACCATCGTTTGCGAAGTTTCCGCTACTCGCGGCACCGGCATCGATCATTTGCTCGAAATGATGCTGTTGCAGGCGGAAGTGATGGATCTGAAAGCTTCCCCGACCACAACGCCGCGCGGCACCGTGATTGAAGCGCAGGTTGAAGCCGGCCGCGGGCCGACCGCAACCATCATTGTGCAAATGGGCACACTCAAAGTCGGCGAGCCGTTCATCTGTGGCGATTATTCCGGCAAAGTGAAGTCGTTGATCAACGACAACGGCGAAGCTGCAAAAGAAGCCGGCCCCGCGACGCCTGTAAAAGTCCTTGGATTTACCGGGCTGCCCAATGCGGGAGACGAATTTCTGGTGATGGAATCTGAGCGTGCTTCAAAAACTTTGAGTGATGAACGCTTGCAGGCGAAGCGCACGGAAAAATTGAGTGTGCCTCAACGCGCCACACTTGAGACGCTGCTCGAGGCGGCCGATGGCAAAAAGACGCTCAAATTAGTTTTGAAATGCGACACCCAGGGATCCGTTGAGGCGATCACGGGAGCGCTGAATCAGATCGAAAGCAAAAAGGTCGAATTGGAAATCATTCACGCCGGTGTCGGGCCGATTTCGGAATCCGATATTTTGCTGGCCAGCGCATCGAACGCCGTGGTCATCGGATTCAACATCAAGGTCGAAAACATGGCAGTCACTGCCGCCAAACGCGAAGGCGTTCAGATCAAGCTTTATAGCATTATTTACGAATTGATCGACCAGATCAAAGACGCGATGGCCGGATTGCTTGATCCGGAGTTCCGCGAAACGATCATCGGCCACGCCGAAGTCAAACAAGTCTTCGAACTGAGCAAAGGCATCGTAGCGGGATGTTTGGTGACCGATGGCCGAATTGCACGAACTGCGCGCGCACGTGTGATTCGAAAACGCCAGCCGGTTTATGATGGCGGGCTTTCAACATTGCGACGATTCCAGGACGACGTGAAGGAAGTTCGGAACGGTTTGGAATGCGGTATCAAGCTGGGCGATTTCAGTGAATATCACGTGGGCGACATCATCGAGTGCTATCAACTCGAAGCGATGACCCAAAAACTTTGATGGGAATGAAAGGGCCTCATGAAACATCGAATGCTGCGCGTCAACGAAGTCGTAAAAAGGGAATTGAGCGGAATCATCGCGCGCGAAATCAGTTTTGAAGGCGCGCTCGTCAGTGTCAATCACGTCGAAGTTTCATCCGATCTTAAAAGCGCGCAGGTTTTTGTCAGCGTGCTTGGATCCGAAAGCGGCGAGACCGTGATGAAAAAACTCGAAGAACATCGGCCGGCATTTCAATCGGATCTTGCTCGACGGGTCACCATGAAATTCACGCCGCACCTGGTCTTTCACCTGGACGAATCGATCGCGCGCGGATCGCGAATCGTCGAAATCTTGCAGCAGATCGACAGCGACGACCCAAAAAACGCGTGAGCGCAGCCAAGTTCGAGCAGATTGGCCAGGCGTTGCGCGAACACCAGCGATTCGCCGTGCTGAGTCACGTCCGGCCAGATGGGGACGCGCTCGGCAGTCAGCTCGCAGCCGGGATGTCACTCAGAAAACTCGGCAAAGACGTCCGCATTTGGAACGAGGAAGGCATGCTCGAGAAATACAGTTTTCTTCCGAACTCTGATTTGCTCACGAAACCGCCGGCCGAGCCCGAAGATTTCGATGTTATTCTCGCCCTCGACACCGCCATTCAAAACCGGCTCGGAAATACGGTCGCAGCGATCAAATCCGCAAAAGTTTGGATTAACATCGATCATCATCCGAGCAACCCGGGCTACGGCGATCTCGTCTATATCAATCCCCATGCGCCGGCCACCGGCGAAATTCTCTTCGAATTGATCAAGAGCCAGAATTTGCCGATCGACCGCGCGATTGCGGAAAATCTTTATGTCGCGATTTCGACCGATACCGGGTCGTTTCAATATCCAAACACCACTGCGAGGACCTTCGAGATTGCAGCCGAGCTCGTGCGCATCGGGGTTGACGTCGGCGCAGTCAGTCAGCTCACTTACGAAAATTATCCGCGGCGTCGCGTTGAACTGTTGCGCGATCTCCTCGGCACCATGCGATTCGATGCCAATGATCGAGTGGCGAGTTTCAGCCTCAGCCTCGCTTTCGCCAAAAGGCTGGGCGTTTTGCCGGAAGACAATGAGGGACTAATCGATCATTTGCGTGCGATCCACGGGGTCGTCGTCGCGATATTTCTTGAGGAACTCGCCGACGGCAAAGTGCGCGTGAGCATGCGCTCCAAGAGCGACAAAGTGAATGTCTGCGCGATTTGCGAGAAATTCGGTGGTGGCGGTCACGTCCTCGCGGCCGGCGCGCGAGTCAAAGGAACGCTCGCCGAAGTGGAAAAGAAAATTCTGGAGGAAACGTGTGACGTCCTTAGCCGCCTCTCCTGACGGCGTTTTGCTCGTTGATAAAGCTGCGGGAATGACGTCGCACGATGTGGTGGCGTTGGTCCGTCGGCAGCTGGGAATAAAAAAAGTCGGTCATTGCGGAACGCTGGACCCAATCGCAACCGGACTGCTTTTGATAACGATTGGCCGCGGAACCAAAGTCCAGGACTTGCTCATGAGCGAAGACAAGGAATATGTCGGCACCCTCACCCTCGGGGCCACCACCACAACTCAGGATCGCGAAGGCCAAATCATCGAAACCAAACCAGTTCCTGATTTGAACGAACCAGACATTCGCGCCGCGTTCGAAAAGTTCCGCGGCGATTTTTACCAGACGCCGCCGATGGTTTCGGCGAAAAAACATGGCGGCGTGCCGCTCTACAAACTGGCTCGCCAGGGAAAAGTGGTCGAGCGCGAGCCACGTTTCGTTCATGTTTATCGTTACAGCATCGACCGGATTTCACTGCCGGACATCGACTTCAGCGTCCTTTGCAGCAAAGGTTTCTACGTTCGCACTTACGCGCACGACATCGGAGAACTGCTTGGTTGCGGCGCACATTTGAAATCCCTGCGACGAACGAAGTCGGGCCGCTTTGATGTGAAGAATTCGATCACTGTCGATCGAATCAGGGAACTGCCCCGCGAAGAAATCGCGAAGCAAATTCTCTCTCTCCCGCAAGTTTCGAGAATGCGCGGCGCATGAAGAGAAATCCGAATATCGAATATCGAAATCCGAAACAAATCCGAAATTCGAAATTCGAATTTTCGAAACTGCAATTACCACCGCAAAGCTTTTCGTGCTTTGAATTTTTGTCATTCGAATTTGTTTCGAGCTTCGGGTTTCTGATTTCGGATTTTAATTCGTAATGGAGATTTTCCATTCCATCCCGGAATTGTCGCGACTAAACGGCCCGCTCTTCCTTGCCATTGGCGTGTTTGACGGCGTGCATCGAGGACATCAGGCGGTGATTTCAACATCGGCTGACCACGCCCTGGCTGCGAAAGGGACGCCGGTCGTCGTGACTTTCGATCCCCATCCCGAAAAGGTTTTGCGTCCGCAATCGGCTCCGCGTTTGCTCAGCGCAACCCAGCACAAAATCGCGTTGATCCAGGCGCTGGGCGTCGGCCACTTGCTGATCATCAACTTCGACAAGCAATTTGCCGGGACCGAGCCTGAGAACTTCGTTGACCAACTCGTCACCAATTCCAAGCCGCTCCGCGAAATTTGCGTGGGTCACGAATGGTCCTTTGGAAAAAACCGCCGCGGAAATCTCGAACTATTGAAAACACTCGGCGCGAAATTCAATTTCGGCGTCGTGGGCGTTCCACCGATCAAGGCAAATGACGAGGTGGTCAGCAGCACGGCCATTCGGCAGGCGATTGAGCGAGGCGATTTCGCGCGAGCAGCGGCCATGCTCGGCCGCGAATACACGATCCTGGGGACGGTGACCCACGGCGACAATCTTGGAAAGAAGATCGGATTCCCAACCGCCAATCTCAGCGCCCACAACGAGCAGTTTCCTCCGGACGGAGTTTACGCGGCGACGGCGCGAATGACAGACGGAGTGTATCGCGGCGTGGTAAATCTCGGGGTTCGCCCGACGGTCACGAAGGGAAAATCCGAACGAGTGCTGGAGATGCACTTGTTTGACTTCGACAGGGACATTTACGGCCGGGATGTCGAAGTTCGATTCGTTAAATTTCTTCGGCCGGAATCAAAATTCGAAAACATCGAAGCGCTGGTGGCGCAGATTGGCCGCGATGTGGAGAAGGCGCGCAAGTTGATTGGCTGAGCAGACCGGCGGGCTATCGTTTCCGGCGGCGTGAAGTCGAACTGCGGGGGATCGCAGGCTCATCGGTTTCGAGCTGAGGAATTCCAAATCGTTTCTGAACGCGCAACATTTGACGGTCGATCTCCTGGATCTGCGCCATCAACGTTTCCTTCCGCTCGGAAAGGCGAACCAGCTCCTTCAAAGTGGTGCTCGGAATATTTCTCAGCATGGCATTATTTTGGTCTGGCCAATCAACAATGTAAATCGCGCCGCGACCTAGGTATGGATTTGGTGCGTTTTGTACATCGCGGCGAAGATGCCGCCGGCCATGACCAGCATCCCGCTGGTTAGCGCAAACACCACGACCCACAGCGTGGGAATCGTGGTCAGTCTGAACATTTCGACCAGGATAAATCGCCCACCATCGGACAAGACATAGGTAAGCGCGCTGGCCAGAGCGCTCATCGCAACGAGAATGAACGAGCGAAGAAATTCGATTCTTCGCATTGGCTGCGGCAGGCTGCGCAAGACGCGGGCGGTGAAACCGTCGTCCTCAATATAGGGCGCAGCTTCCTGCAGCTTCTTGTCCAACCAATCGTCTTGGATCTCCGTGCTCATGTTAACTCACCCAGGCCGATAACGTTTTCTTCAACTTTTCGCGTCCGCGCAACACATTGGTTTTT
>JAJPJU010000169.1 GCA_021324035.1 Spartobacteria bacterium
GGCTGGGCCCGCCTGGATTCGAACCAGGGACCAAGGGATTATGAGTCCCCTGCTCTAACCGCTGAGCTACAGGCCCATCTAACCAGAAATCTACGGAGAGGGTTGCAAAACGTAAACTGCGCAGATTGATGGGACGACAAAATCATCAACGTGGTTCTTCGGGCGCTTACGTCGCGCAATTCTGAGCGCCTTCACGCTTGTTTGACACCAAGCGGAAAACGCAGATCGATCAGATTCGAACCGAAGACCAAGAGGGGCAACTAGTCCCGCAGCCCGCGGCGCCGGCTACCTAGCGCAGCTATTCCGGCAAAACCGGCCCCGAGAAATATCATCGCCACCGTAGACGGTTCAGGTACGGTCTGGATACTAAAGCCAGTCTCGCGAGCGTAAGCTGCAATTCCGGTGGCTCCGGAGATGTCAGTGGTATCAAAGGTCGCGACCTTGAGAAAATCGATGCTGCCCTGATAGTTTTGATTTGGTTGAAAAAAACCCGCGCCGAACGTTTCTGAAGTCGTAGACGAGGAAAGGAACTGTAAAAAAACAGATTGGCCAGTAGTGGTATTTTGCAAGGTGAGAACAATTCGGTCAGTCCCAGCTGCGCCGCTGAAAGCACCCCAATTAAGCGTGAACGATGCCGACGGGTCAACTTGCAGGCTGCCATTGCTCCAATTCGTGTTCGTGATCGTGGGCGTGGTCGAGGGATAAACTCCTCCGGTGAGAACTAAATTATTGGCAGTGTAGACCGTTGAGCTGGCACCGGTAATCTGCATATGATAGGTGCCATCAGCGTAATTACTGTCGAGCGTTGCCTGGTCGGGAAACTTGGCTTGAAAGATAAAGTTACCGGTGCCGTCGTTTGCGTTACTGAGAGCTTGCGGGCTAGTTGCCGTACTGCCGCTGGGCAATGTAACAGATGCCGCGGTGACACTGCCATTTGAGGTAGGGACAACAAACGTGCTGAATCGATTGGGATTGGTCGCCGCCGAAAACGTTCCCACGTCGGTCTGATTCGACTTCACGCTCTTGAACATGCCGTAGATGCTGACCTCTTGAGCAGCTGCTTTGTCTCCAATCGAAACAAGAGCACAAGTTAAAACCGCGATTAAGGAGAGTCGAAGAAGCTGGGATTGCATGACGCTGCGATTGTACACAGCAGTCATTACAAATTACAATCAAAACCTACGCAAAATTCGTGTTTATTGTGTCCGATCCCGTACCACCACAGAGCATTGAAAACCTTTGGTCGAGCCGACAATTTTAGCTACAAACTGCGCATCTCCGAGAATTAAACTCCAACTTTCGACGCTGCTCTAATCGGTGAGCTAGAGGCGGCTACAACCGCCTTGCTTCTGGCTCGCTTTCACCAAAACCGAGTCGCTGGCTTCCCTTGGGCCGAATTGCGGCAGCGCACGGCCTCCCGCCATAGAGTTTGCGCTCAGCGACCCGCTTCACGTTCGTGTGGAAGATCGCCAATCGCTGATTATATTTGCCTGCTTACCGGAACGGCAGACCTGTCGATTCCACGACTCCCCCGAGATTTACTTTGTGACCGGCTTTTCACAGCTTGCGGTAGAGACTAAACCGCCGCGTCCAGTTTACCTTCCAGCAATTCGGCGATTGTCTTTTCCAAGACAGCAGCCGAAACCGGTTTCTTTAAATAAGCGTTGCCCGCAATGGATAGTGCGGACTCCTGTTCCTCGTCGCTGGCGTAAGCCGAATAATAGAGGACCGGCCGACCTGGCTGCAGCTGATTAACTTCCCGGCACAAGTCGATCCCGTTCCCGTCTGGCAGGCGGACATCGAGGATGAAAAGATCGAACTTTACTTTTTGCGCCAACTCGAGCCCTTCCGCCACCGTCCCGGCGGTTGCCACGACGTAACCGAATTCCCGCAACGAGGCTGAGATTAACAATCGAAGGTCCGGATCGTCGTCGACGTGAAGGATCTGCGCGCTCACTTTGGGTTTTCTCAGCAACCCTCAGACCAGAATTCGGGCTCGCCGGCTAAAATTTACGATGCGACAGCCAAGCCGGACGGTCTTTAAGCCAGGGCCGGCACAACTTTCCCGCTAACTTCGCCGAATCCGACGCGATAACCGTCACCCTCGCACCAACCGGTGATGGAAAGGATGTCGCCGTCTTCGAGCCATTTGCGCTCCTCTCCGCTCTCCAGTTTTAACGGATTCGCTCCGCGCCAGGTCAATTCCAGCATGCAGCCGCGAGAATCTTCGGATGGCCCGCTGATCGTTCCGCTCGCCAGCAGGTCGCCGGGCTGGAGGTTGCAACCGCCGACTGCGTGATGAGCGAGTTGCTGCGAAACGCTCCAATAAAGATTTTGAAAATTCGTCCGCGTGATTGTTTGCGGCGTCTTCAGTTTGGGCGTTTGCAAGGCGGCTTCCAATTGAATGGCGAAAGTGAAATCGTTTTTCGCCCGAAGATAAGGCAGCGGCTCAGGGTCCTGCTTCGGCAACGGTTTACGGAACGGTTCGAGGGCCTCCATCGTCACAACCCACGGCGAAATACTGGTGCAAAAATTCTTGGCCAGGAACGGGCCCAGCGGCTGATATTCCCAGGCTTGAATGTCCCGGGCGCTCCAATCGTTCATCAAAACGAAACCAAAGATGTGATCGACGGCCTGGTCGACCGGCACCGGTTGGCCTAACGAATTGCCAGGACCGATCAGGAACGCCATTTCCAGTTCGTAATCCAAACTTTTTGTCGGACCGAAAACCGGTGATGGCGCATCCGGCGGTTTGATCTGACCTTTCGGCCGGCGCACTCCCGATCCACTTACAACCACCGAGCTGGCGCGGCCGTGATACGCAACCGGCAGCCATTTCCAATTTGGCATCAGTGCGTTCTCGGCGCCCCGCAGCATTGTCCCGACGTTGTGCGCGTGATGATAAGACGAATAAAAATCTGTGTAGTTTCCGATCTTGACCGGTAATTGCATCGCCACGTCGGATTGACGATGAAAAACCTGTTCCCGAAGTTTCAGGTCGTCGCGCAGCGCCGGATTGCCGGCGGCGAGAAGCGTTTGCAGAATCTCGCGAACTTTCTTCCAAACCGGACGGCCGAGGGCTAGAAAATCGTTCAGTGAATCGCGCCCAAATAATTTTTGGTCGCCGAGATCTTTGAAATGACCGGCCGCTTCCAGGGCTGCGAGATCGACAACGTATTCGCCGAGGGCAACGCCGACCCGCGCACTGCCATCGCGCGGTTTGAACACTCCGAAGGGCAAGTTCTCCAGCGGAAAATTCGAATCTTCGGCGACTTCGATAAATGATCGTAGAGCCATACTTATAATTTAACCACGAAGGTCACGGAGGACACGAAGACTTCTTGCGGTTTTTGTTTTCCGAACAGGCCTTCGTGATCTTCGTGCCCTTCGTGGTGATTAGAGAACTCCCAACGCGCGCAAATCTTCTCGCGGCTCATTGAAACTGCAGCTGCCGAATGACGTGACAAATTTTCGGCGCGCCTTGATCCGGTCGAGCGTGATTTCCCAATCGCGCCAGGCGAACACGGTGTCGTGAAATTCAAACGATTTCGCGGTTTGGTTCTCGAGCATGTCGACGGTCTGGGCTTCGTCCCAATGATGTTCCGCGGAAAGAACGCCGGCCCCAAGGACGTTGAGAAATCCGTGCATTTCGGTTTTTACCTCGTCCCGAAACTGCCGGACCGGATGATGAAGTCCGGCAGTGAATTTGATCGGGACATGATGTTTCGTTGAAGCCAGAATTGCGCGGGCAATTTGAACGGAGCTCGGAAAAGAGTCGGCTGTCACTCCGCCGGTTCGCAATTTGTAAACGAAGGAAGGTTGCTTCATTCGCCCGAGTGAAACGATCATTTGTTCCGCCCATTCGGCCGGCGCTTCCCAAAACGCCTGGATTTTTAAATCACTCAGCGCCGCTGCTGTTTCATTCAGCTTTCCAGCGTCGACGTCTGACGGCACAAACATTTCCAGCTGAACGACCGAGACCAGGTCACCGTGTTGTTGCCGAAGAGAATGGATCGCTTCGACCACGTTTCTTAATTCAGCCTGAAAAGTTGCCGCGTTTTCGGTTTTCGGCCCCAAAGCGGACACGCGGAGCGGGTGCTGTTTGTCAAAGTGCGAAAGTAATTCCCCGGCAGCGCCGAATTTCGCGACTGGCAAAACGAATGCCGAGAGCATCCAGGAATCGCCCGATCGCACATACTCGCCCTGATTCTTCAGGGCCGGCTCAAGTTCCAGACTGCAGGGCGGAAACATTCCCGCATAATCGATCGACCGAGTGAGCAATGCTCGCAGAGATGCAGCGGCCATGTGGGCAATTCAGCGCAAAAATTTATCCGCCGTCAATTAGAGATGCGCCGTTTTTTACGGGAACAGGCCGCGTATTTTCTTCGCCTTCATCACGCGTTCGACGCCGATGGCCATGGCGGCGGTTCGATGTGAAATTTTGTGCGCCTTTGCTCGCTTGATCACCTGGGTGAACGAGTACTCCAGAATTCGAAACAGCTTGTCCGTGACTTCCGTTTCCGACCACATGAATGCCTGTTTCCCCTGGACCCATTCAAAATAGGAAACAATCACGCCGCCGGCATTGCACAAAATATCCGGGATCACAAAAACTTCGTCCCAACGCTTTTCCAATAGCAGATCAGCCTCGGGGGAAGTCGGCCCGTTCGCACCTTCGGCCAGAATGCGGCATTTAATTTTGTCAGCGTTTTCGCCGTTGATCACCCGATCGACTGCGCAAGGTGCGAGAATGTCGCAAGGCATCGTCAAAAATTCTTTAGGATCGACGTGATCAGCCTCGTGGAACGAACGCAGGCTGCCCTTTTTCATGACGTGCTGTTCGGCGGCCTCCACGTCGATGCCCTTCGGATTGTAGACCGCGGCGTAGGCATCGCTGATTCCGATGACCTTCACTCCGCTCTTGTAAGCGAGCGAAAGCGCCGCAACCGAACCAACGTTTCCGAATCCCTGCACAATCGCGGTGCATTTTTCCGGATCCATTTTCAAAATGTTCATCGCGCGCTCGATCAAATAAACGACGCCGCGGCCGGTCGATTCGCGACGGCCTTCGGTTCCGCCAATAGCGACCGGTTTGCCGGTCACGATTTCGTTGACGGCGTAACCGTGATACACGGAGTAGGTGTCCATGAACCAGGCCATGACTTGCTCATTGGTGCCCATATCAGGACCCATCACGTCGGTTTGCGGACCGACAAACGGTATCATTTCCTGCATGTAGCGGCGCGAAACTGCCTCAAGCTCAGTTCGCGATAACTTGGTGACGTCGCAAGTAACGCCGCCTTTGGCCCCGCCGTATGGGAGATTGGCCAGGGCGCATTTCCAGCTCATCCACATCGCCAAAGCGGCGGTTTCGCCCATTGAAAGGGACGGGGCAAACCGCGTTCCGCCCTTGGTCGGGCCGAGAGTCAGGTGATGTTGGACCCGGTAGCCTTGGAACGTCTTGGTGCTACCGTCATCCATGTGCACCGGCAGCGTGACCGCGACCGCGCGTTTCGGGTACATCAACCGCTCGCGATCGTTTTTATCAATACTGAGATAATCGGCGATGACCTGAAACTGGTCGCACGCCATTTTGAAAACTTCGTCGTTGTAAATCGTCATGAGCGAAAGCGAACGTTAGAGCATTCGCAGGAAAACGCAGATGCTATTTGCCTCGAAAATGCGCTGCGTCAACTGCGAAAAGGCCGCCATAGAACTCAGGCCGGGAAGGAAAGCCCGGTTAGGCAACAGCATCGACAATCCCGCGCGAACTCGTAACGTCTCCGGCAGAATGAAGATCGAAACCCTCGCCGTGCATGCCGGCCATCGGATCGACTCCGCAACCGGCGCCGTTTCGCCGCCAATTCATCTCTCGACCACGTTCGAACGCGACGTCGAAGGAACTTACTCGCGCGGCTTCATGTACACGCGCAATAATAATCCCAATCGGCAGGCGCTGGAAGAAGGCGTCAGCGCATTGGAAGGCGGAGCCGCGGCCGCTGCATTTGGTTCAGGAACTGGTGCCGCCGGCGCGATTTTTCAAGCGCTCACACCCGCCGATCACATTCTCGCGCACGTTGACGCCTACTACGGCACGACTCGTTTGCTTCGCGAAATCTTCGGTCGCTGGGGTTTGCAGGCCGATTTCGTCGATATGAGCGACCTCGCAGCAATAAAAAAAGCGTTGCGACCGAATACGAAGCTGGCCTGGATGGAAACGCCTTCCAATCCGTTGCTGAAAATTGTCGATCTCGCTGCCGCGTCCAAAATTCTTCACGACGCCGGCGCGCTTTGCGTTTGCGACAATACCTGGGCGCCGATACTTCAGCGACCGTTCGATTTGGGCGTCGATTTCATTTTGCATTCCACTACCAAATATTTCGGCGGACATTGCGATGTTCTCGGCGGGATCGTCGTCGCGAAAAAAGAAAATGATTTATTCCAACGGATTCGCGGGATTCAATATGAAGGCGGCGCTGTCCCCTCACCTTTTGACTGCTGGTTGATTTTGCGCGGAATGCGAACCTTGCCGTGGCGAATGCGTGCCCATTCGGAAAACGCGGCCCGGGTCGCGGAGTTTCTTTCGCAAAATTCCAAAGTCGAAAACGTTCATTATCCAGGACTCGCCAAACATCCCGGTCACAACGTTGCGA
>JAJPJU010000152.1 GCA_021324035.1 Spartobacteria bacterium
CTTTGTCGATCTGGTTGAGCGTTTACTGGCGCGGCCCGCCGCCACCAGCAAAAAATTCGAGGGCACCCTGCGCGATTTGCAGTTCACCGACATCATCCAACTCAAATGCATGAGCGGCGCCACGTCGGTGGTCGAATTCACCGGGCCGGATGGAGAAAAAGCGCGCGTGTTTTTCGAGAACGGACAGGTTCGACATGCCACCGCGCCGGGCCGGCAGGGGCTGGCCGCGTTCAATGAGATTGTCCGTTGGAAAGGCGGAACGATTTCAGAAGTAGCCGGCGCCGGATCGAGTCCGCAGACAATCGAGCTGGACTGGCAGCACTTGCTCATGGACGCGGTGCGGCAATCCGACGAACTACCGGGCGCAACGACAGAGCGACCAAAGGGTGCTGCGAAAAAACTGCTGGTCGTCGATGACAGTCTGATGCTGCTGAGTTTTGTAAAAGACGTCTTGTTGGACGCAGGGTACGACGTGATTTCGGCCTCGAGCGGTGAAGAAGCGGTTCGCGTCGCCCAAACCGATCTCCCGGCGCTGGTTCTTCTTGATTTCATTCTACCGGACATGAAGGGCGACGAAGTTTGCCGGCGGCTGCTGGAGAATCCGGGCACAGCGGCAATTCCGGTAGTTTACATGTCGGGGTATGGCGCCGAACTTCAGGCAAGCCAGAGTCAGAATGCCAATGTTATTGGGTTCTTGAATAAACCTTTTACTTCGGATTTGCTTATAAAGACTGTAGAAACCCATATGCCGCGAAACCCCGACGAGCCCTCCTCACCCGAACCCCAACCGACACCGGAGGAGCCAACTCGTCCTATCGAGGAATTTCCAGTTGAGGAGCAACCAGCTTATCAGGAAATGACCGAGGTTGGCCCGGAGGTTTCGCAAGCTCCCGAAACGCCATGGTGGACGCCCGCCCCAACGGCCCAAACCCATGAACCGGCCACGGCCTTCGAGGAGCCGGCTCATGAAACCAGGGTGTTCGAGGCGCCAGCTCATGAAACCACGATGTTCGAACCGGCGGCCCAGGAAACGCAGGGTCCGGACGAGTCGGTCACCGGTGGAATGCTTTTTTGCGGCGACACGGGATTCTTTTCGTTGAATCGCGCTCTTCAAGTTATCGCAAATCAAAAATTGACGGGAACGTTGCGGCTTTTTGGGGATAAAGCACCCGTTGATCTTCTCGTTCAAAGCGGACAAATTCTTTTTGCGACATCGCGCGATCCGGAGCTGTACTTGCCGGAGGCGCCGGTAACCTTAAGCAATGTCGATCCAGATCGCATCGCGGCCGCCCGGGCCCAGCAACAGGAAACCGGTTGCCCGGTTTTCATCACCCTGATGCAGGAAAATTTGATTTCGCACGAACCTGCAATCCAGCTGGTGCAACATCACGGCCAAAAACTTTTCGCCCAGCTATGGAGCGTGCCAATTGTCCGGTTTTCGTTTGAGCATGGCAACCTGCCTGATTTCGCGACGTTGTTGCCCGGCGATTCCGACGTCGACCAATGGGCGCTGGCCACGTTGCGCTTCGTGCAATTCCCACAACTTGGAAGCCGCGCCTATTACGAGCCAACTTCAATTCCCGCTTACACCCGCGACGGATTCGAACGGATCCAAAGTCTCCGGCTGACTGTCGCGGAGGCGCAGTTCGCGTCCCAGTTCAACGGTGTTCGGTCGGTTCAGCAGATCGCCAAGAATCTTCGACTCGATTTGAAGTTTGCCAGCGTGACACTTTTCCGGTTTCTCGCGCTCGAAATTGTTGAGTGCTGGTCTCCGACACCGGCCGCCGGTCAGGAGAAAAAAGGCATTTTTCAGAAACTCGGCAGCGCCATCGGCATCGGCGAGTAGCGGGTTTCGCAGGGATTGTGGGGTTCGATGAAGAAAACTCTGGTCGTCGATATCGGCGGCACGCATGTAAAGCTCATGATGCAGCGCAGCAAGCATCGCGTTTTCAACTCAGGCTCACGGATGAAGCCGAAAGAATTCGTCAAGCGATTGAAGCAAAACACGCGCGACTGGAAGTTCGATCAGATTTCCATCGGTTTTCCGGCGCCGATTCGTGACGGAAAAATCATTCGCAATCCCAAACATCTGGGCAAAGGCTGGCTCGGCTTCAATTTTCGCAAGTCGTTAGGCAAGCCGGTCCGGGTGATCAACGACGCCGCGATGCAGGCTTTGGGAAGTTATCGGGGCCGGCGAATGCTGTTCCTCGGCTTGGGAACCGGCCTCGGCTCGGCGTTGTTGCTGAAAAACCTGCTCTTCCCTCTCGAACTCGGCGACCTTCCCTATCGCGACTGCGAGATCATCGAAAATTTTCTGGGCATTCCTGGCATCAAACGACTTGGGCTAAAACGCTGGAAACGCGAAGTAATCTATGCCGTCGCCCAACTGAAGAAATCGTTCATCGCCGATTACGTCGTGCTGGGCGGGGGCAACGTGCATCGTTTCAAACGCCTCCCGGGCGGAATCGAACGCGGCAAAAACGAAAATGCTTTTCTCGGAGGGTTGCGCCTTTGGGAAAAAAATCCGCGCACCGGCAAGCGAAAGTGGCAGGTCAAGTAAAGCGAACGCCGGTTTGGATCATTGACCCAACCGAGACCGCTGTTTGTCGCGACCGTTGCCTTTCGCAGGAGCGCTGGCCGGGAGCGAGTTAACGTCTTCGCGAAAATTCGAACTGGTGACCGCGTGACCGGTGACAATCGGCGGCAACCGAGTCGCGATTGCTTAAGTCGCCGCGGAATGATTAACCTGACAAAGCGTTGAACAACAAACTCGAGAGCGACAGCGCGAAGGCTGATTTCTGGTCGCAACGTTACGCCAGCGGACGAACCCCATGGCAGCTCGATCATGTTCCGGCCCGGCTCGAGACTTTCATTCCATCCCTTTCGCCGAAATCCAAGGTCCTCATTCCCGGATGCGGCCAGGATTACCGGACGATCGATGCTTTCTCGCATGCAGGTCATCGGGTGACTGCAATCGATTTTTCTCCAATTGCCGTGGCATCAGCCAGAAAAGCTTTGGCGGGAATGGCCGATAACATCATCCTTGGCGATTTTTTCTCTCATGATTTTGAAAGCGCGCCATTCGACCTGATCTACGAGCGAACTTTTCTCTGCTCCCTGCCGCCGTCTCTTTGGAACAAGTACGCCGCTCGGGTCGCTCAACTCCTGCGACCAGACGGGAAACTCGCGGGCTTTTTCTTTTATGGGGAAGAATCGCAGCCTCCTCCCTATCCGTTGACTGAACAAAAGGCCGTAGAAATTTTTGGCGGTCGCTTCGAACTATACAAAAGCGAACCCGCTCTCGATTCCTTGCCGATCTTCGCCGGGAAAGAAAAATGGCAGGAGTGGCGACTTTCCGAACGTTGACTTTCCATCCCCGGATTGGAAGACTTCGTTCTAAACCTAACAAAGGAGGCCACATGAAGATCGGCGAAACAGCACCTGATTTCGAAGCAGAAACAAGCGAGGGCCGGATCAAATTTCACGATTGGATCGGCAACTCGTGGGCGGTTTTATTTTCACACCCAAAAGATTTCACTCCGGTGTGCACGACCGAGCTTGGCTACATGGCTCGCATCAAGCCCGAGTTCGACAAACGCAACGTGAAGATCATGGGATTATCGGTCGATTCGACCGGCGATCACAAAGGCTGGGCCAAAGACATCGAAGAAACCCAGGGTCACGCGCCGAATTATCCAATCATCGGCGATGCCGATTTCAAAGTCGCAAAGCTTTACGATATGTTGCCGGCCGACGTGTCCGGCGACGCGAAGAAGCGGACCCCGGCCGACAACGCAACTGTCCGCAACGTTTACGTCATTGGTCCGGACAAGAAAATTAAACTCGTTCTTGTTTATCCGATGACCACAGGCCGGAATTTCGACGAAGTTTTGCGCGTGATCGATTCGCTCCAGTTAACCGCGAAACATCAGGTCGCCACTCCCGTGAATTGGAAACCCGGAGACGATGTGATCATTGCCGGTTCGGTTTCCAATGAGGAAGCGAAGAAACGATATCCGCAAGGTTGGAAGGAACCGAAGCCTTACATCCGGCTCGTTCCCCAACCTCAATAACACTGCCTAACAAATTCGCGGCAGTTGTTCGGCCGACACACGTTTTCATCATCACGAATACGCCAAATTCGTGGTCGCACCAAGACTCGCGGGATGATTCGGATTGCCCTCGATTTTGGTGGGTCGTCCTTCGTGACTGGTCACAAGCAATCCCTGACCGAATCCGCCAAATTGCGTCGCCGTCGCAAACCGAAGCGGTTTCCCCGGGACAATCTCTTCCGGTTGCTTCACGTAGGGGACGATCTCTCGATCGGCTGTTTGGTGCACGACGTGAATCCAGCGAGCGCAATCGATGCGCCGGTCAGCCGGAGGAACTCACGTCGACTCAACTCGACAGGCCATTCGCTCGCGCCCTCAAGAAACTCATCCCGTCGAGCGCCAGCCTCAACGGCCGCTTTGCATTAATTCAAAACCCGCCAGCTGGCTCGGCACGAACTATTTGTGGGGCATGGCGGTCGAATAATTGCCGCCTGCCGGAAGTCAAACTTTTACCCAAAAACAAAGGACAACTATGAACGAAATTACGTTAACAAAAATATTGGCTGTGGCTTGTGGTTTGGGCCTGGCAACCGCATCGGCTCAAACTTCGACAACGGTCACGACTACCAGAGACCCTGCAACCGGGACTGTCGTCACTGAGAAGACGACCACGGTCGACACGTCCGGAACAATTGCCGAATACAGGCCGGGAGGCGACTATTTCACATTGCGCGCGGGAACGACCGGCACACCGGCGCGGTTTTATTACACGAACGATGCCCACGTCTTCGACCCCGAAGGCCACCCTCTAAGCTGGTCGGTGATGCGACCCGATATACCCGCAACGGTTTATTATGTGCGCGAAGGTGATCGGATGATTGTTCGCAAAGTTGTGTTGAGGAAACCGGTCGTCGTCGAGAAAACAACAACTACCACGACTACGACCGAAAGGCCGTAAACATAGCGATCGATATCGATCAATTCGAAGCGCTCGAGAAGAAATTCTCGGGCGCTTTTGTTTTAATTCGCGTTCCCTGAAAATCTCGAAGGGAAATCATTGCTGTTTTGGTGCATCCACTGTTCAAAACCGCCCAAATATTCTACAAATTTACAAAGCATTTCTCGCCGAGGGGGTCCGCTCGTCGCAAAAAATGGCCGATAAATCCCAACCGGCGATAGGCTTCTCTCAGTCGCGTCGGTCAAAATGAGAGAGTGAGTAGATGCAAACCAAGGTAACCGGGCGCACAAAGACACGCCCAACAACAACGCCCCGCGATCTTCGCGAAAGCGCAATCGCGCACTACCACCAATTGCTTGCGGCCGACGAAATGTTGTCGCCAGTGGTTTTCGAAAAACTGCGCGAGACCATGCGAACGAGCCGGTTACTCTACGGCGGACGACCGATCAGCGTCTCGCTGCGCCCGCATTTCTTGCACCGAAGGCAAGTCGAGGCATTAACCAAAGCGGCGGAGTCGATTGCGAGCGCTCTCGAAAAGATCGCAACTGCTGCGGTGAAATCTCCTTCTTTGATAAAACGACTCGGCCTGACGGATATCGAACAGAAACTCGCGAGGGTTGATCCGGGATTTAGCGGCGCAGCGGTCACCACCCGGATGGACGGCTTCGTCCACGGAGAAGAGATCAAATTTGTCGAATATAACGCCGAGAACCCGTCGAGCCTTTCCGACCAGGAAGGATTAAACCGGCTGCTGTTCGAACTGCCGGCGATGTCGATTTTTGCCGAGCGATATCGTCTAGAACAATTCTCGGCCACGGAAAGACTCCTCGAGACGCTGCTGGCGACGTATCGGGAATGGAAGGGTGGCGGCGTGCCGAACATCGCCATTCTCGATTGGAACAATCTTCCCACTTCCAATGAGTTCGTCCTGTTGCAAAATCATTTCACTGCGCGCGGTGTGCGTACGATCATCTGTTCGCCGGACGAATTAGAATACGCCGGTCGCAAGCTGCGCTGCGGAGATTGCGAGGTCGACCTTGTCTATAAGCGAGTCCTGATTCATGAATTCTTCAACCGTTACGATGAAACGCATCCGCTGGTGCGCGCTTATCTTAACCATGACGTTTGCCTGATAAATCCGTTCCGCTGCAAAATCCTGCACAAAAAGGCCAGCTTCGAACTTCTGACCGATGAAGCGCATCGGAACTGGTTCAGCTCGAGCGAGAATGAAATGATTGCGCGTTCGATCCCCTGGACCCGGCGAGTGGCAGACCGCCGGACGACCTACCGGGGCCGCAGCGTTGAGCTGATGCATTTCGTTCGCCACAATCGGGCGCGTCTCGTTCTTAAACCGAATGACGATTATGGGGGGCGCGGAGTTTACCTCGGCCCTCATCTCGACGAACGCGCATGGGACGACGCCATCGCGATCGCGATCGCAAAAGATTATGTCGTTCAGGAAGCGGTAGACTTGTATGCGGAGGACTTCCCGATTTTTAACCACACCGAGTGGAAATTGCAGCCCATGTTTGTCGATACCAATCCCTTTTTGTTTGCCGGAAAGGTTTGCGGTGCAATGGTGCGCATCTCAAATTCGCCGATTGTTAATGTCACTTCCGGTGGCGGTGAAACCGGATTCTTCGTCATCCACGATGACGCGCGATGTGAAGCCGCGCCTTGCCGATTCACTTAATATTTGAGGCGTTTTTGCATGTCCAATGTCCAAACAATCCCGCTGCAATACCTTTGCAATACCGCTGCACGTTTTGGAATGTTACAAAGCCCAAAAAAGGCTTTCCTTCTCCTACCGCGGCGGCGTGAAATACTAGGGCTACTCACGAGATGCATGGCGTCCCTTCAGCAGCGACTTCGATTTTGCACCAAAAGCCGGCCATCCTGGCAATTTTTACCATCACTTATCTTGCGATCGCAATTGGGCACATCCCGGGGCTGAAACTTAATCGCGCGGGAATCGCCCTGCTGGGCGGGATTGCCATGATGATTTTCGGGGGCGTTAGCACCGAACAGGTCATCTCTTATATCAATTGGCCGACGGTCTTTCTGCTTTTCGGATTTTTTGTCATTTCAGCGCAGCTTTGTCTGTCTGGATTTTACGACAAAGTCGCAACTGCGATCGCGGCGAGGCTGAGTCACCCCGGACAATTCCTTCTGGTGCTGATGGCTGCGACCGCCGGACTTTCCGCGGTTCTAAATCACGACATCGTTTGTTTTGTCTTCACTCCGATTGTGTGCGCGGCGCTCCTTCGCAAGCAGCTTAACCCTGTACCCTTTCTCGTGGCGTTGGCCATCGCCAGCAACATCGGAGCGGCGGCAACGATTATCGGCAATCCGCAGAACATGATGATCAGCCAGGTCGGGCGTTTGGATTTCGCCGGGTATCTGATCTGGTGCGCGATTCCGGCGCTGGTGGCTTTTGTGCTGAGTTATTTAATTGTTTGGCTCATGTCGCGGCAACGCCTCCAATATTTCTCCGATCCGGAAGTCAAGTCGAGGCAATCCACTCGTCCATACAATCGTCCCCACACGATCAAGGGTCTTATCATTTTGATGATCGTAATCGGATTGTTTTTCTCGCCGTTACCGAAGGAAATAATCGTCCTGGCTGCCGCCGGCATCCATCTCGCGAGTGCGAAGTTTCGTACGAATGACTTACTAAGCTTGGTAGACTGGCCAATTCTAGTTTTGTTCATGGGATTATTTGTAGTCACCGGCGCTTTCCAAGCGACGGGTTGCGGTGATCAAGCCGTGCAATGGCTGGCCCATGCTGGCTTTAATTTAAGCGCTCCGGCCAATCTCACCTTGATTACGGCAGCTCTCTCGAATTTGATCAATAACTCGGCGGCGGTGTTTTTGCTGGTAAAAGTCGTCAACATATCGAATCACACGACTGCTTATGTTCTGGCGTTGGCCAACAGCTTCGGTGGAAGCCTCATCATTGTCGGCAGCGTCTCCAATATTATTGTCGTTCAACAAGCGCGCGATATGGGCGTAAAGATTTCCTTTTCCGACTTCGCCCGACTCGGCGTTCCGACGACGCTAGCAGCTTTGGCCGGATTACTGACCTGGGTTTGGCTCGCGACGTAAACAAGCAGCACAGGCTAATTTCAAATTAGCTACGAAATAGATCGGGTTTGAGTGGGCGACCGCCGCCACGAACTGCGACCAATGGCGATGGCACCTAGAAATAGATAAAGGCAGATCAAACTAAACCAGAGGCACAGGCGGTAGACGCTCTGCTCGTGCAGTGGCTCTGAAAGAAGTTCCGAAAGCATCGCTACGGGTAGTAAAAAGAAAAACAAAACCGTGAAAGTACGGACAAAAGGAGAGTACCACGCGCCGACTCGACTGCGGAGAACGAAGGCGATAGTGCCAACGATTCCGCCGGCGATCCAACCAATCATGCTGGCGTGCTCAAAGAACTGATACCGATTCATGAAAGTGAGAACCACCTAACGAGAACAAGATGAGCTACCGCTACCGAGGGCGGGCGTAGGTCGAAATGAGAGCGGTTTAGTCATCAGAAATGTAAACATGCGCCGGATAGTGGCTAGCTCCATCGCCTGATTAGGCCTCAGGCGGGATCTTCATCCAGTCCTCCAATTCTTCAGGCAGGCCGAGCTCTCCGGGATCGACCCCGCCCGGCAACGAAACGGTGTGGCCGCCAGCGAGATCTTCAGCTGCTTGCTGTGCTGTCGAGTAGCTTCCAAGGCTTTGCTCTTGGAAGATCGGGTGGAATCTGCCGTTGTGTTCCGCGATGTAGAACGCGCCAGCGGAGGTTTCGTAAACGTATAATTTTCGCATGGGAAAGAGGTCTAACTAATGGATAGGCCGACAACTTCCTCGGATATCCCGGATATTAGCCGCCAAATACAAGTTTTGTCTCAAATTTGAGAGGTCAATCATCGGGAACGGCTTTTCCTGCCCTTATTATAGATACATCGTTGGCCATGCCAATACATTGCCTCACCTGTTTCCGCATCATCTCTAATACCGAAGTTATGAAATCGATACGCCTTGATTCTTTTGTTGAACTGCGGATTTAGCTACCAAAGTCGAGAGCCTGACTTATGTCGCGCGGCAAAACGGAATAAGCTGAAGTCCTGAAAAATGGCTCAAATATTCCGTGAAGGTGTAACAACCCTAGATTCACTTAATATTTGATTCGTTTTGGCGTGTCCAATGTCCGAAATTGCGTCTCAACCTCCCATGCAGAATGTCGTTCTTTTCAACGTCAAGTCCGGTTTTCACCTGCACATTCGGGCAATCAGGATTGCCGGGGCTGAGCGGCGTTGCGTTATTTGTCCGCCGCTTTCGGCGCAAGCGAGGCGACGATTTTTTCGAAATGCCGATCGCCCCGAAGCTAATCCACTCCGGATTAAATTTGAGGCTACCGTAACTTATAGGGTTCCAAGACATTTGCGCCAAAGCTTCCAATTCGCGGAGAAGGTGCGCGGCTTCATCGCCGCTTTTTCTCACAGAGCTTGCGAAAAGCTGGATCGGTCCGCAACGAATCCCAGATCGGGTCGAGCTCTAAAAAGGCAGGCGTAATGGGTGCCGGGGCGTAAATCCAACTGTTATACGGCGTTTGTAATAGCTGGGTGAGCGTTGAAATCGCACGGCTTTTCTCGCCCAAGGTTGTGTGAATTAACGCGAGGTTCTCTTCACAAGTAGGACCGGATACCTGATCCAGGGTACGAGGCAGAAGCATAATCGCACGCGCAGCCAGTTTTAGCGCGGACTCGTTCTTTCCGGTCGCGGCATAAGCTTGAGAGACTCTGACGGCCAAAGCGGCGTTGTCAGGTTGATCTCTGTAAAGCTGCTCGAGTGTACTCCGCGCATCTTCTGCCGTAACCTCTGCGCCAGCCTTATCCCCGGCAAGGCGCTGCGCCAAAGCCAGCGCCACCTGCTCGTAGCCCTTGTCAAACGGAGAAGCGAAGTGGAATTCAGCGAGTCGGGCTTGTAGCAAACGAACTGCCTCACCGTAATTATGTTCAAGTCTCAACTGATTGATCTTAACCGTGAACGTTTGCTCGTTAGGAGTCTGCTCGTTTATTCCCGACAGAAAGTGCGCGGCTTCTTGCAGGGTACCCTTGGCCTGATAAATACCGGCTTTTGACGCCATCACGTCCGCGTCGTCTGGCGTGATGTCCAGCACTCGATCATAGAGCTTTAGCGCGGGCGGAAACTGTCGAAGCATCGCGTAGGTCCAAGCCGCGTCCATTAGTAACTCGACATCACGCGGGTCGAGGGCAAGGGCTTGCTCGAAATGCGCGATGCTTTGGTTCCAGTGTCCCTCGCGCCTGGCAATTGCGCCCAGGGCCCTCGGCACTTCGCTGCTGCCTGGCAACATCTTACTGGCGCTCTCGAGCGTTGTTCTGGCCGATCCGTAATCACGCTGCACCAGGTATTGATAATAACCCAGGGCGAGCAGAGTTTCGGGTGAGTTCGCCTCGAGCTTCTGCGCGCTCTCCAAAGCATGTTTCGCGGCGCCACCCCGGGCGGCGGCAGCCGCATCGCCGCGGTTAAAGTAGAGACGCGAGTCGGCCCGAGAAAGGCGCGCCCAAGCGATCGCAAAATCGGGGTCGAGCTGCACCGCGCGCTCATAGAAACCGATGGCTTTACCTTCGAGATTGGTCGAGTAGTTGGACACGTTGTTGCGCCCTTCAAAAGCCAGTCCGCGAAGATATGCATCGTAAGCTTCAGGATTGTTTGTCGGTTGGGCGGCAATGAGTTCTTCTTCCTGACCGGTAAGTTTCGCCCGTAACTGATCGGCAATGGATTTGGCGACCTCGCTCTCTACGGAAAAGATGTCAGTCAGTTTGCGATCAAAGGTCTCTGCCCAGAGATGTGAGTCACTCGCGGCTCGGATCAGTTGCACATTCACGCGCACCTGATCATTTGTTTTCTGCACGCTCCCCTCGAGAAGATTGGCGACACCGAGCTGGCTTGCAATCTCAGAAAGCTTTTGAGATGTGTTCTTGTAACGCTGCGTGGACGTGCGCGAGATGACTTTTAGATCCGCGATCTTTGAGAGCCGCGTCAGAATCTCGTCCTGGATCCCATCGGCGAAGTAGGCGTTCGATTTATCCTCACTTAGATTTTCAAATGGCAGAACGGCGATGGATTTCTCATCTGGTGATGGCGCCCACGCGGCAACGAAAAAAGAGTATCCAACGGCCGCGAGGGCCAGGATCGCCGCCGCCGCTACAGCGAGTAACACGCCTTGTTTGTGACGTTTGATTTTGCTGACGATAGATTCGGCGCGCGCCTTGGTCTGTGTCGAGGAAACTCCCGCTTCCAGTTCACCTTTGAGATTGCGGAGGTCGGCGAGCATCTCCTTGATCGTCTGGTAACGTTCACCACTGTTTTTGCGCAAAGCCTTGTGCAGAATCGATTCGAGTTTGAGCGAAACACCGGGCAATACGCCGATTAAGGGTGGTGGCTCCGTTGTTAGGATGGAGGCAATGCAGTCGCTCGGCGTGTCGCCGCGGAACGGCGGGCTTCCTCCCAACATTTCATAGAGAACTATGCCCAAGCTCCAAATATCCGACCGCGCATCCACTTTCTGGCCGCGAGCCTGTTCCGGAGACATGTAACGCGCCGTGCCTAACACTAAACCGGGTCGCGTTTGCAGCATCGCCGCTGTTTCGATCGAGTGATCGTCCGACGCCGGCTCTTGCTCGGTCAGTTTGGCAATCCCGAAGTCGAGCACCTTCGCGTATCCGTCCGGTCGCAGCATGATGTTTTCCGGTTTGATGTCGCGATGCACGACGCCGGCTTCGTGTGCGGCAGCCAGCGCCGAGGCCACTTGCATGGCAATTTCCAGCGCCGCATGCGGATTTATCCTCCCGCACGCGAGCGACGCGCGCAGGGTAATACCTTCGATGAACTCGGTCGCGATGAATTGCCGGTCTCCCTCTGCAGCAATCTCGTAAACCGTTAGAATGTTCGGATGATTTAAGGCCGAGGCGCTCCGCGCCTCATTTTTGAACCGGCTCAACTGTGTCTCGTCCGTCGTTAGGCTATCTGGGAGAAGCTTGAGCGCGGCTTTCCGGCCGAGGCGCTCGTCTCGCGCGAGATAAACCTCACCCATTCCGCCGACGCCGATGAGTGACTCGATCCGGTAATGACCAATCACTTTTCCAACGAATGCGCCCGGCCTGGCGTTGGTCACAAGCTCGGGAGCGACTTCGAAGGCTGGTGATTCAATAAAATTCTCCGCCCGCTCATGAGACGTGAGTAAAGACTCCACCTCGCCGCGCAAGCCTTCGTCTCCGCGGCAAGCCTGATCAAGAAATGTGGCCCGCTCCTCGGGCGCACGTTCGATGGCTGACTGGAAAAGATCGTTGACCTGTTTCCACCGCTCAGCCTTCATTAGGTTTCTTCCCCGCTCAACTCTCGATAAAGCCAGGCCTTGGCCATTGTCCACTCGCGCTCCACCATCCGCCGAGAGAGTTTCAGGAACTCAGCAGTTTCTTCGACCGTCAAACCGCCGAAGTAACGCAGTTCAACAATCTGACTTTTACGCGGATCCTGCGCAGCCAAACTTTCCAACGCTTCATCGAGAGCGAGTAATTCCTCCGATCGTGTTTCTGTTACTAGCGCAGCTTCATCCAAGGTGACTTTGAGCGCGCCGCCGCCACGCTTGAGTGAGTGGCGCTCGCGGGCATGGTCGACCATGACGCGCCGCATCAACTGCGCAGCTGCCGCGATAAAATGGGTCCGGCCTTGCCAGACCGGCTTCGTATTATCGACCAGCCGCAGGTAGGCTTCGTTGAGAATGGCGGTCGTTTGCAGGGTATGACCGGCGCGCTCCCGGCTCATGTAGTGGTGGGCGAGCCGGTGTAATTCAGGTTGCACCAGCGGGAGCAACTTCTCGAGCGCGCCTTCGTCTCCGTCGCTCCAATCGCCGAGCAGTTGGGTGACCTCTTGTCGCGTGGATGGAGGTGTCGTCATACAGGCTAGGCTGCTCGACGCCGCAAATTCTAACACGATCGCGGGATTTTCACAGCACGGCCGGGGCGATCAAAAAAAACTGCGCCGGCGTGGCGGGTTTCAGGTGGCCTTTCCGCTTTAACCAAATGAACCGGCATAAATCAGAGGCCGGAAAAACAAAAACAGAAAGCAAACCTCAAACAAAAAAAACCTATGCAAACTAAACAATCAGTAACCAACTCAAACATTCGTTCGACCGTCGTAGCCGCCTTTGGCCTGCTGACGACGTTTCTTCCAGTTAGCCAAACTGCGCATGCGCAGGGCGACACCGGCAAAGACTTTGTCGCGCCAGTAGTGTTCCAGGCGGCCGGAGCAAACGCCGCCTCGATTCAAAGCGCGGTCGATGCGTTCCGTACTGCTTTAGGAGGCGTCAACAACCTCAATAATGCAGGGCCGCTCATGACGGGTCGCCGCGAGATCAACTGGGATGGCGGCAACCCCGCCATTGTCGCAACGACAGCCCCGGTCACGCCGTTCAACACGTTTCTGAATACGCGCGGCGCCCAATTCACCACTCCTGGGATCGGCCTTTCGCAGGCTACCCCGGCGGGCTTGGCAGTGCTCTTCAATAATCCGACCTACGCCAACATCTTCACCACCTTCAGCCCTTCGCGGTTGTTCACACCGGTCGGCAGCGATACCACCGACGGGTTGTTCTTCGTACCCGGCAGCAATGGGGCGATTCCGGCAGTGGTCAGAGGTTTTGGCGCCGTCTTCACCGACGTTGACCAGCCAGATGGCAGCGGGCCGGGCAAGAAGCTCGACCGCAAGGCCAGCACGCTGATCGAGTTCTTCGACCGCAACGGTAAGCTGTTATCCAGCAGTACCATCGCGCCCTCCCCCGGCGATGGAAGCCTCTCCTTCTTTGGCGCGGTGTTTAACGACGCGCGCATCGCGCGAGTTCGGATCATAACCGATGAGGCTCCCGGGCGGAATGATGATGCCAAACACGACATCGTCATGATGGATGACTTTATCTACGGCGAGCCACAGCTCCTTCACTAAGAGAAGGTGAGATTCCACGGTAGACACTATGGAAGTGCCGCCCAATCTGAACGCAACGGCCAAACCCATAGAATCTAACGAGAATAAGAAGAGCTGCCGGGCGGCAACGAGCGTTGAACGGAGTGAAATGGTTTGGCCATCAAAAACACGTTGCACGCCAGTCCCCGGCAGCTCCTTCGCCGAAACACCTCAAATATTCAGCGAACGTGCACAACCCTGTCGTCGTTCTAATGCCAGGGAGGGGACTCGAACCCCTAAGGATTGCTCCACCAGATCCTAAGTCTGGCGCGTCTGCCAATTTCGCCACCCTGGCCCGTTCGGACGACCAAAGCTACTGCACCATTGTGCTAGTTTTTCTACTAGAGCGCAATCAGACGCGCCAGACTTATACTAGCCCGACCTGATCCCGTTGATAATTCTCAAGAGTTTTCCGAGTGGCAGGACCTAACACACCGCGTCACCCGCAGCGAAGGCTTCTCGGGCCTATTTATGAAACGCCGGGCATTTGGTGCTAGTCGCGTGGAGCGCCCAAAGTCCCTCAAGCGGCTATCGTTGCAAACAACCGTTCCGCATCTTCAAGGCAAGCGCGATGAACACGGCCGCGTTTGTCGGCTCAAAAGGCTTTTTCATAACCGCCTTCCTTTGCAACTGCTTGGTACCACCAGAACCGGGCATTCCGCGTAACGGACGATTTGCTCAGCTACGCTACCCATCAGCGCATGCTTCAACCCGCTGCGGCCATGAGTGGAGATCACAACCAGATCGACATCAGCGGTCTCGCCACAGATCGCGTCCACGGGATAACCAATTTTTATCTCCGATTCGCACTTCACGCCCTCGAGTAGATCGAGCTTCGCCAGCGCTTCCATCTCCAATTGCGTGTCCGTAGGGATACCCACTTGTTCCGAGGGGAGATTGGTTGGTAATCGGTCGATCAAGACTGGCGCTGCTGGATACAGGACATAGAGCAGATGCAATTTTGCAGCGAAACTTCTCGCCCAAAGCGCGCCATACATCAGGCCGGCCATCGCACATTGCGAAAAATCAGTCGGGACAAGGATTCGGCGCAGCCAAAGTTCTCCGCGTTTCCATTTTCGCACGATCAAAACCGGACAGGGCGCAAGCCGCACAACACGCTCGGCCGTGCTTCCAAGAAGGATTCGTTTTAATCCGCTGTGCCCGCGAGTTGCCAGCACAATCAAATCAGCGCCGACTTCGCGGGCTTGGTTACAAATCTCCTGGTACGGTTCGCCGCTCCGAACGTGACTGTTCGCCGGCCAGAACGGCGAAGGATGCTTTTCTTGCGTTTGCGCCAGTTTTTCGCGAGCGGACATGAGTGACTCAGCGGCTTGGCGCATCAGATGGGCTGCTCCCGTTGGGGCCGCTTCGTCGGGCGCGCTAACGTGGAGCAAATGAATCGTTGCGGCAAAGCTCCGCGCAAGTTCCGCCGCGTAATCCAGCGCCACCATTGACGGACGCGAGAAATCCAGCGGGACGAGGATGCTTTTGATTTTCATTTGGGCAAAGCGATCCCGAGAGCTCGAGAATCCAACGTCGGTTCCACGCTCATCTGCAGCATCTGTCGGCTCCGCTGTTTCTGCGATGATTGTTTTCATGACTGAAGAGTAGCCTCGGGGGATCGCCATGCTTCGCAGGCCTTGCTAAATGCCGACCGTTTCTTGCCCCAGGACCTTGGCGATGACTCGAAACCTAGGCGCAAGATTTGAACAAACTGTCGCAAGACATGTGGAGTTGCCTGGATGAAGCGCAGTTAGAATCAACCAACCAAAAAGAGAAAATGATTAGGCGACTCATTTCATTTGCGGCGTTGATTTTTCTGCTGCTCGCCGTTAACGCCATTGGAGGGCTCGCCAGTTCGGAAAAAATGGCGTGGTCGACTTATGCGGTCGCCACCAGCAAAGGACTGGGCACAGGCGTGATCGTAAATTGTCGGGACAGCAATGCGCGCGGCGGCGGCTCTCCGGTCTTGGTTACCTGCGCACATGTTCTCCAGTCCGCTCCGCGCGGACCCTATTTTTTGGTCGTACGAAGTCCCGTGGCGGGTTCAAATCCGGACATCGCGATTCTCAGAATAGACATCCCGCGCGATTGCGAGCATCCGTTTATCAAACATCCACGATACGATGTCGCCGCAATGAGGATCGACCTGCCGCCGGAGATCGCGCGATTAATTAAGCTGTCTTCGTTTTTGGATGAGAGAACCATTGGACGCCAGGGAGCGGCCCATGTGGGAGATGAAATCTTCATCCTCGGGTTTCCGAAGATTTTTCCCGGGACTACGGGAGGTTTCCCGGTATTTCGGAGCGGAAGAATCGCCTCCTATTCACCTGGCTCGCAATTGGACCGGGTCAGATTCCTGGTTCATTCCGATATCTATTCTGGGGATAGCGGCGGACCGGTCTTCGCCGAGCATAATTGGGGTGGACCCAAGTTACTTGGTCTGATTACGGAACGGGTTGGTGGTAAAAACCGCCAGGTTCCGCTCGCGATTGCGGTCGACGTCAGCGCGGTTCGCGAAACACTCGCGCAACTCCACGCCTCGGAATCGCCCCACCAGATTCAATCTTCGGGCAGGCTACCGGCCGCCGCGGCGAATGCATAGTCACCGCAGGTTAAAGTTCTGGGATCACCCGAACTATTGAATAAAATCTTGGGCACAACGGAGCCGTGACTTGGCTGTGCCGTCTGCTAACGACCTCACCTCATCGCGATTGCCTTTGCCGTGGATCACGCGGGACTAAGCAACAAATGTGTCCGATACTTGGTCGGCGATTCACCGATGACACGCTTGAACACGCGGTTGAATTGGGTCAGCGACTGAAAGCCGACGTCGTAGGCGATCTGACTGACCCTTAGGTTTGGATTGGCCAATCTAGTTCGGGCATCTTCCAAACGCAGACGTGCCACGTAGTCGGTGAATGTCAGTCCAGTCGCCTTTCGGAAAATTTTGCAAAAGTGAAAGACACTTGCCCCGGCCGCTTTTGCTACTGCGCCGAGAGAAATCATCTCGGTCCTGTTTTGCGCAATAAACTCACGCGCCTTAAGTACCACTGACGGTTCTGCCCTTTGGCGTTGCATCGCGATTTGGCTGCTGACCGCCGAGAGCTGCTGGGCAAAAAAGTTAAGCAGCTGCACGATCGCCTCGTATTTGGCCGTTGGTACGAATTGCGTTTTCTTCCAAAGCTTAAAGGCTCTCTTTTCAGCCCTCGATCTTATGGGAAATAGCTCGTGACAGCTCTTTTTAAACTTCGCCAGTTCCGGTTGACGCGTAAACACCTGCCCGGTCAAAAGAAAGCCAATCACGCGGTTGCCAAGTCGCACCGGAACCATGGTCTCGGTTAGCCCGAATGGACATTGGATTGACCGCGGCTGGTCGGCTGTATGGTCCGAGTGATCGTTCCGCCTTCGCAAATAAAGGGCGCACCATTGTTTGTTGCCGGAGAGAGATGCGAAAAGCTCACTTTCCTTCCGTGTTCCTTGAAACGGCAGTCCGAAGAATTCAACGGGTCGAAATACCAGGGGGAGACCGGTTACGTCGGTAAATGTGTCTTCATAGTCCCGATAAGTCCTGGAACGCAACAGCTCCTCGATCAGCTTTTTGTCGTCGGTTGAATCGGCCGATACTTCTAAAGTGGCCGTGTGCATAGGATGAGTGTCGGTGACTCGCCCCTTCTCGGAAGGTAGACCAAAGTCCTAGGTCCGGGTGGCACTCCGCAATTGCGCAATTCTTGTCTTTAACGGCGCAAACCGACGCAGCGCTTTACGTAGAAATCAACACTTCCGCAACCGAATGAGATTTCGAGTGATGCCAGTCGTCGATCCATTCGTCAATGTGGGCACCGAAGTCGGATTTGCGTTCAGCAAAGAATCTTTCCTCCAACTCAATCCCGTCGCGTTGCAGCTCAGCTTCACTGTTCTCAATCACCTTGAGTAGTTCGTCATCCTGCTTTCCTCAATGTTCTTCACTCTGTTCACGACGAAGGCGCTCCGCGCATGGCAGCGGCAGCAGCCGCTTCAGTCGCCGCAATCGAGCGGTGCGGAAACGCTTGACGCATTTTGCGAACAACTGCGCAATTCTTGTTTAGCGACGCAAAGCCTACGGCCGCGCCTTCGTTCCGCATCGGCCATGGGTTTTGTGCTCGTGAAGTTCATGAATCACGTGAACTTCATGCACGCCCCATTCAATGCACGCGATTGCGGCGATGAGCACTGCGACGAGAAAGAATACTTCGTGAATAGTGATGCCCAGCGCAATGGCGATCGCTATCAAGATGGCTGCTTTCCCTGAATGCGGATGATTTAACGGATTGATTAGTTTCATAATCCCTTCCTCACGATAAATATGAGGTCAGCTGAAACGAATGGCTAAGCATCGTTTGTTCTTCTGTGAGCGAATGTTGCGGCCCTCTTTCGAACACCAATTCAGGAACGTAATGTTTTTCGCATTCGGCTTCGCGCCCGGCGACCATCCGTTGGCCCTGCAAGGGGCCGAACTCCGATGTGATGACAGTGAAGCGATGTTCCGTGTCGCCGTTATCACAAAAAATGACGACCCAATCACGCGTTTTGCCGAGCGATCGAGCATTGCCAGGCGCCATGAAGAACGATGTCGCGGATCGAGCGCGCGATGCTCGCGCCGACTCCCGGGAATATCATCACGGAGCAACCGTCTGTGTAATTAAACCGTTCTCGGCGCGCGAGCTCGCCTCAATTATCAACAGCGTTTGCTTGCACGTTCATCGATTTAAAGCTGAGAATCCGGTCGAAGCCATCTCCGTCTCAACATCAAAAGCTGCCCTTCGTGAACCGCCCGAATAAATCGTTTTACTCTTCCGTAAGTCACTCTCAGCGCACGCGAGCGATACGCTCTACCTGAGCAGCTGAGCGGGCGAGAAGTTCGCGCACTTCGTCATCAGTTGTTTGCGCAAAGTTTTCGTACCACTGGCCAACAGCGTAGAATTCTTCGGGCACGAGTAGAGCAACAACTTTATCCGCCGCCTCGCGCATTTTATCAACGGCAAGATTTGGCCGACTTTTAACAAATGCTGCGGAGCAGCGGGTAGGATGCCACTCGATCCTAAGGCCAAGGAAAGGAAGAATAAATATGCAGACATTAACAACCTGGACTCCGTTTAAAGAACTGGACGAACTGGAAAACCGGCTCGGCACGTTCTTCCGCGGATTCCCCATCCGAGGCCGGACAGGCAATGGAGAAACTCTTGCATTGCCGAAATGGTCGCCGCAGGTCGACATCAGTGAAGACGACAAAGAATATCTGGTGAAGGCCGATCTGCCCGAGGTGAAGAAAGAGGACGTCAAAGTCACATTTGAGAACGGCCTTCTGAGCATCTCCGGCGAGCGCAAAACCGAAAAAGAAGAGAAGAAGAAAACGTATCATCGGGTCGAACGTTCCTATGGGACATTCGAGCGGGTATTCACCCTGCCGGAGGACGCCGATGCAACAAAGATCGGAGCCGAATTCAAGGAAGGCGTGCTCCGAGTGCATCTGCCGAAAAGCCCATCGGCCAAACCTAAGACCGTCGAAGTCAAAGTTGCATGAACACAAGATGAGCCGACGTGCAGACTTAGATCTGCGCGCCGCGCTTCATCGCGATCGAAAAATTATTCAAGCGATGCAAAACAGCGTCGCCGAAATCAGGATTTTCGGTCAGCACGACGAGTCCACGCTTAAGCAAATTGAACGCTGCGTCGCGGCCGGGGGCGAACGCGGGGTGCTCTGCGCGGACGGACACAAAGGTTACGCCCAACCGATTGGCGGCGTCGTTGCTTACAAGGACAAAATCTCGCTCAGCGGGGTCGGCTTCGATATCGCCTGCGGAAATCTCGCGGTCCGAACCGATCTGACGCTGCCGCAGATCCAATGGGCGATTCCGAAAATCATGGACGATGTCGTCCGCGACATTTCTTTCGGTATTGGACGCAAAGCAAAATTCCGCGTGGACCACGAGTTGTTCGACGATCCGACTTGGAACCTGCAACCGATGCAGAATTTAAAGTCGCTGGCCGCTGACCAGTTAGGTACGGTGGGCGGTGGCAATCACTATGTCGATCTTTTCGTTGACGAAGAAAATCGGATTTGGGTAGGTGTTCATTTCGGGTCGCGCGGTCTCGGATACAAAACCGCTACTTACTTTTTGAGAGCAGCCGGCGGCAAGGAAGGAATGGATGTGCCGCTAACAGTGGTCGAGGACAAATCAAACCTGGGAGAGGATTATCTC
>JAJPJU010000020.1 GCA_021324035.1 Spartobacteria bacterium
AGACAACAGCCATTGACCGCCACGCTGTAGCCAACTTCAGTCTGTGGCGCCAGGCCCGGGGCCGCGACCTGAAGTTGAGTGCCGCGATCGCTCATTCGGATCCAAAGCACTTTCGCGACTTCCTGAATCAACCCTGTGAACATTTTGCGATTGTATCGCGTGAAGCGCGCGCCGCCAACTTTGGACTGCAGCGCGGCAGGCAGGGCGATGCTACAATCCGCAATCGTGCGCCCATCGATTTCCAAGTTTGCGGTTTGCATCGGGTTGATCGCGATCACCTGGGCGGTGTTCGGTCAAACCGCGCGGTATGGATTCGTGAACTACGACGATCCGGCCTACGTGAGCGAAAACCCGCATGTTCAAGCCGGATTAAGCTGGAACAATGTAGTTTGGGCGTTCACTCACGTTCATTCCCACAACTGGCATCCGCTGACGACGATGTCGCACATGCTGGACTGCCAGCTTTTCGGCCTCAAACCGGGCGCGCACCATGTTGTCAACGTTTTGCTGCACAGCGCGAGCGCAGTTCTGCTTTTTTGGGCGCTGCTGGCGTTTACTGGAAATGTTGCAGCCGGCATCGGCGATGCCGGCCCGGATCAGCGATCCCGGCTACAACTCAATTTGTGGCGAAGCGCTTTTGTCGCCGCGATTTTTGCGATTCATCCGCTGCATGTCGAATCGGTCGCGTGGATCTCCGAACGCAAAGATGTTTTGAGCGGATTATTCTTCATGCTGACGTTACTGGCTTACGCGCGCTACGCGCGAAAGCCCACCCTGGCGCGCTATGCAACCGTCACATTGCTGTTCGCGTGCGGATTGCTCTCCAAACCGATGCTCGTGACGTTGCCGGTGGTTTTGTTGCTGCTGGATTACTGGCCGCTGGGAAGAATGCGAAACGCGAAGGGCGAAGCGCGAAGTGAGAAGAGGCGAGAGCAAAGTGGTAAGGGAAAAATGGGTTTCGTCTCAACAACTCAACCTCTCAACTCCTCAACGTCTTCGGTCCGTGGTCTCGTTGTCGAAAAGATTCCGCTGTTCGTGTTGGCGATTGGTTCTGCGGTTGCAACGCTCATTGCACAACGCGGAGGAATTTTGGAAGTGGCTCGCCTTCCTTTGTCGTGGCGAATTGGTAACGCGGCCACGGTGTATCTGATTTACATCTGGCAAATGATTTGGCCGCAAAATCTGGCGGTGATTTATCCCCATCCGGGTCAACTCCCGTTTTGGGAAACTGCAGCGGCCGGCGCCTTGATCATTTTTTTGACCGCGTTCGTTTTCATCGCTCGAAAGCGGGCTCCATATCTTCTTACCGGCTGGCTTTGGTATGTGATCATGTTGATACCGGTGATCGGCTTGGTTCAGGTCGGAAGTCAGGCCCATGCAGATCGATACACCTACTTGTCGCAAATCGGCATCTATATCGCGGTTGTTTGGGGTATCGCCGATCTTCTCCAATCGTTTCGGTATCGGCGCGAAATTTTCTCGACGGCTGCGCCTGTTATTATTGCGGCGTTGGGCTGGCGGTCATGGGTTCAAACCGGTTACTGGCATGATACTGAGCGATTGTGGAACCGAACGATCGCCGTGACCGGCCAGAACGACTTTGCCCGCTTCGCGCTTGGCGAATATTTGCTGAAAGTTCACCGGTTGGACGAGGCGATCACACAATTTGAGACGGTGCTGGCCGGCCATCCGAAAGATCCGGACATGAATTTTCAAATGGGTTGCGCGTTAATGGAAAAAGGTGAAGCGAGCCGCGCAATCACATATTTTCAGACATCGCTGAAATTTAAGCCGCAGAATTCCGACGCGGAGACGAACCTCGGCAACCTTTTGCTCAAGGGGGATCGCATTGCCGAGGCGATCGAACATTATCGCAACGTGGTCGCGCGCGATCCTTCAAGTCCGCTGGCTCATTATAATCTCGCGGTTGGCCTTCATCGCGCGGGAAAGCTGGCAGAGGCAATTGCGGAGTACAAAGAGACGCTGGCGCTCGACCCAAATTATCCGGACGCGAAAGAGTTTTTGGAACAGGCGCAGTTGCAGAACGACCAATCGAGTCCGGATCCGAACAAACATTGACGTCGTGAGAGCACAAAAATCCTGGCCGGCTGATTTTGCAATCATCGCCGTGCTCGTTGCGCTGACCTGGGCGGTGTTCGGACAGACTGGCGGCCACCAGTTCATCAATTATGACGATCCGCTTTACGTGTATGACAACCCGCATGTGCGCGCCGGCCTGAGCTGGCACGGGATCGCCTGGGCATTCACCCATGTGCATTCACAGAACTGGCATCCGCTGACGACAATTTCGCACATGCTGGATTGCCAGGTTTTTGGATTGAATGCCGGCGAGCATCATTTGATCAACGTGGTTTGGCACACACTCGCGGCGGTGCTGCTTTTTGTTTTGCTGACCAGAATGACGGGCAATCCGAGCCGGGCTGGCGCTCCGAGCCGGAGTGGCATTATTTGGCCGAGCGCGTTAGCGGCGGCCATCTTTGCAATTCATCCGTTGCGAGTCGAATCGGTGGCGTGGATTGCGGAACGCAAAGACGTGCTCAGCGGAACGTTTTTCATGCTGACCTTGCTCAGCTATTTTTATTGGACGCAACGGCCAACGATGGGCCGGTATTTACTGACCGCGATCTTGTTCGCCTGCGGCTTGATGTCGAAGCCGATGCTGGTGACCACGCCGGTTGTCTTGTTGCTGCTGGATTACTGGCCGCTGGGAAGAATGCAAAGCGCTAAGTGCGAAGCGCGAAGTGGGAAGAGGCAAGAGCAAAGCGGCAAGTGGAAAACGGGATTCGTCTCAACAACTCAACCGCTCAACTCCTCAACTTCGGTTAGTGGCCTCGTTGTCGAGAAAATCCCGCTGTTTTTTTTGTCGTCCGGTTCGGTGATTGCGACTTTGTGGGCGCAAAACTTTGCCCTTGGCTCGACTGAATTTCTGCCCCTGAAGTGGCGAATCGCCAACGCGCTTTTCAGTTATTTCGAGTACGTCCGCCAAATGTTTTGGCCGGTCGATTTGATTCCGTTTTATGTGCATCCGGAAAATCGTTTGGAGATTTGGCGGCTGGCCGTTGCGATTGTGTTTCTGATCGCAGTGACTGCGATTGCGTTGATTCGGCGCCGTCAAAATCCATATCTGATTGTCGGCTGGCTTTGGTATCTCGTGATGTTGATCCCGGTGATTGGAATTGTGCAGGTC
>JAJPJU010000044.1 GCA_021324035.1 Spartobacteria bacterium
ACTGGATTTGCCGGCGTTCGTCGCCCCGTAAATCACAATTCGAACCCCTTCGCGCAACATTCGTCCCTGATCGGCCGTCTCGAGGAGGGCGATGATTTGCTCGCGAATCGAATCCAGACGGGCGCCCAACCTTTTGCCTTCATCCGGTTCAATTCCCTCTTCTGGAAAATCGATTGAAGCTTCGATGTGCGCGAGAAGGTCAACCAGGCCTTCCCGGATAGCTCCGATTTTTTCTCCCAGCCTGCCCTCGAGCTGCTCCGTGGCTGAGCGCAACGCCAAATCCGTGCGAGCCCGAATCAAATCGATCACCGCCTCGGCCTGAGTCAGATCCATTTTGCCGTTCAGGAATGCGCGCTCGGTATATTCCCCTGGACGCGCTGCTCGGGCACCGTTTCGCAAACAAATTTCCAGAACTTTCGCGGTCACCAGGATTCCGCCATGGCAACTGATCTCGACCAGATCTTCGCCGGTGTAGCTTGCAGGCGCGCGATGAATCGAAATCAACACTTCGTCGATCAACCGTTCCGACTCGTCGATGATTTCTCCGAGGTGTTGAACATGCGACTGGAAATGCGATGGCTTTTCCCGGCCACGAAAGATCTTGTCCGCAATCGCAATAGCGTTCGGGCCGGAAATTCTAACCAGGGAAATGGCGCCTTCTCCGGCCGGCGTGGAAATCGCAGCGATGGTGTCGGCCGCGATCCGCTCCAGATTCTCGATCGAATCTAGGCCAGTGCTTCCTTTAACGCTGCGATGCATTTTTTGTTTTGCTCCATTGTTCCGACCGTGATTCGGATCCATTCGGGTAAACCGTATCCCAATAACGGCCGCACAATAATTTTGCGCTGAAGCATTTTTCTAAAAACGGCCGGGCCGTCGGCCACATGCACGAACACAAAGTTACCCGCGCTCGGTACAAATCGGAGCTTCATCGCCGCGAATTCCTGCTCCAGGAAAGCACGTCCCGCGTCAACCATTCGCTTCGTTTCAGCAAGGTAAGCTGAATCGTCCAGAGCGGCCACGGCCGCGGCTTGGGCCAGGCTGTTGACGTTAAACGGCTGCCTCGTCTTTTGGAGAACTTCAATCACCTCCGGCCGGCTGATTCCGTAGCCGACCCGCAAACCCGCCAGGCCGTGGATTTTCGAAAACGTGCGGGGGACCAGCACATTTCGGCCATCTCTAATGTGACGAAGGGTGTCGGGAGGATCGTCGAGGAATTCGAAATAGGCTTCATCCACCACGGTCACTATTTCATCCGGCACCCGGGCGATGAAATTATCCATATCCTTTTGGCTGACCAATGTGCCGGTCGGGTTATTCGGATTCGCAATGAAAATGATTTTAGTTCTCGGCGTGATCGCACCAAGCATTCCCTCGAGATCGGCCTGAAAATCAACGGCCGGGGTCTCGATCGCGCGTGCCCCGAAAAGTTGCGCGATCAATTTGTAGCAGATGAATGCGTACTGCGGAGCGATCACTTCATCGCCTCGACTCAGAAATGCGTGACCGGCAAACTCAATGACTTCGTTCGATCCATTTCCGAGAATGATGTTTTCACTCTTCAATCCCAGCCGATCGGCGACTGCGTTGCGAAGATAAAATCCACCGCCATCGGGATAAAGTTGGGTTGACTCGAGCGCTCCGCGCATCGCCGCGATCGCCTTTGGCGAAGGGCCAAGCGGATTTTCATTGGATGCGAGCTTGATGATTTCTTCCGGGCCTACTCCCAGTTCCCGGGCGGTTTCTTCAATCGGCTTGCCGGGTTCGTAAACGCCGAGGTTGCGCAGCTGCGAATTTGCCCGGTCCCAGATCGACGTCATTGGCGCAATTTAGACGGAATCGGCAGGTGGAAAACGAGTTTCGGCGGGCGGGCGAATTGTCTTGAACAAGCGATTCACCCCGACAAGAATCAATCGTTCACTTTTTCGGTTGTCAGGAAATACTGTTTGTGGTGTGATGGCTGACGGTCGTGTAGAAATTATAGAAAATAGAAATCAACCAGAATTAACTCACATGAAAACAATCAAGAGTCTTAGTCTCGTCGTCGCGCTCGGTTTCGCGATAACTGCCCAAAACGCACATGCCGTATTTTTGCGCGGTCAGCCCTTTACCCCGACGGGTGCCAATTTCACAATGACTGCGGTCCAGGGAATTAATGCCGCAAATCCGCTTGGCGACAGCAGCAAGCATCCTCAAGTAAACGGCGACTTCGAATTCAAGGATTCAATCGGCGTTTCCTGGGATCAGGGAGGCGGCAACCTGAAAGATTTCGGTCTGGGCCTGTATCAGGATTCGTCCAAGAATACTTTTTCGACTGGATTGATGGTCAATTACAATGAGCTGGTAAAGGCTTCGAGTGTAACGATCACGGTTGAAGATTTCGACATCAATTCCGGAGCCAACGGTTTCAATACTCAAAAGGTCGAGCCTGCGATTACGCTTTTTGGGCCCAACGGATCGATTTTCGCCTCCTTGACTCCCGCGCAGCTCTTTCCCTACTTGGTCGCCAATACTACGGCCGGCCAGGCAAAAGGCGACGTGTGGGATATTAACTTCGGGAGCGTCCTCGCCGGCCTGAAGCTGGCCGATGGTCCGATCAGCGGATTCCTTCTCTACGCAGACATGGCCAATGGAGAAAAGGCTAACAGTGACCCTTACTTGGTAGTCGCGATCGGCAACGGGATTCCGAATGTTCCTGAGCCGGCGAATTACCTGGCTGGCATCGCGGCCATTCTCATGCTCGGCGTATCGCATTTGACAGTGCTGCGCCGGAAGAACGCGAC
>JAJPJU010000334.1 GCA_021324035.1 Spartobacteria bacterium
TGTTGATCGGAGTTGGCAGCTGCGTTTCGATTGGCGTCAGAATCCTTTTCGGCTGCTTCTTTCTGTTGTTGCGCCGTCATTGCTGCCGCGCGATTTCGATCCGCATCTGCTTGTGCGTTCTGCTGACCAGTCTGTGCGTCGGCCGCATTTCGTTCCGCGTCTTTCCGTTTGCGATCCGCTTCCGCTTTTTCATTTTCCGCATTTGCCTGACCGGCTTCTGCGTTCGCTTGTCCGGCATTCGCGGTTGCTTCCGCATCTTCGGCTCGGCGGCGCGCCTTCGCGTCGATTGAGGACTGCGCTTTCGCGTCAGCTTCACGCCATGCGGCGTCGCGATTCTTCGCGTCGCCAGTTTCTGTTTCGCGAGCCTTCATGGCGATCTCGCGGGAATCTTCCGCGGTCTGCACTACTTCACGCGAAAGCGCGATGAGCGGCTTGGTGTCAACGTTTCGCCGCGAAGCCATCACATTCGCTTCCGTTAATTGGCGAATCGCGTTGGCGTAGCTTGCTGTTGCGTAATGATTCGCACCTTCGGATTCCGCGATGCGCACGGCGTTGCGTGCTTCGTAAAATTCCAAGGGTAATCGCACGCTGATCAAAACGGGATCAAAATTATATCCAGTCGGAATATATCCGCCGCGTCCGGTCAATTCGTATTTCGCGTCTACATGTTCTGCTTTGCCTTCCGTGTCCGGGCGAATGTCATTTTCCATGACAACGACATCGCTTGGTCTGCGCACCGCATAATAAGGTTCGGCGGTGACGATCATCGCGAAAGCTTGCAGTTCCGTGGTGACGCTGAGTTTGCTGCGGTCATTTCCGCCGACGAGAACTTCGCCGAGGTTTATGGCGCGGCCTTCGGGAGAAATCGCCCAGAGAACATAGGTGAGATATTCATTGCCGAATGATTTCGGCGATTGCAGATTTCCGAATTCGACGTCAATTTTCATGGCGCCGCGAGTGGTGTTTACTTTCGCTTCGCCGTGCGCTGTGGGCATTAGAGTTGTGCCCTTGAAATCAATTTTGGTTGAGCCGCTGTGGTGACGATAGTTGATGGCGGGTGTGCTGCGGCTGACTACATTTCCTTGCGCGTGAACGGAAACGCCGAACGCGAGCAATGACACTACGACCAGGGACAATTTTCCAATCTTCAAGATGAGTCTCCTTTTTGACTGACGATCAACCGGTAGCTGACCGACATCGCAAACCGATTCGCTATGGGATGGGCTTTTGTGAGACCCAGTATCGAACCATCCGAAGACCAATACTGCGCTGTTGTGCACACTTAGCGGGTTAGTTTGCATTTTCTGTCCCTGGCACTACTTCCCCTTTCTCGCTCACATCCGCCTCGGATGGTTGTTGCGTGGTGTGGTACTGCGCGATTCCGTGAAAGTTGTTCAGATCGTCATGATTTTCGTTTTCAGTTCCAAAATTTCCGGCCATGGGGCCAACGATATTCAGAATTTGCTGGCTGATGTACGCGAGCGCTCTGGCTTCGCGAAGTGGAACGCGTCCGCTGGCGACAAGTTTGAATAAATTTCCGAGCGCGGTGTTGATGTTTACGGGAGTTCCAAATTCTCCGACGCCGGTGGTGAGTTCCGCGGCAACTTCGTCCGCGTTGATGAATTGTTCATTCTGGTCGGCGTGAAAAAAGCAGAGACCGGGGTGGCCGGGTGCGCGCAGCATGCGGCAGCGGCGTCCGGCAGTGGTGACGTGTTGGCAGCGGTTGCGCGGACGAGACGGTCGGGCGGAATGTTTGGCCGGGTTGCGGGGCATTTTAGTGGGGACCTCCGGGGACAGTTGGTAGTCGAGTGTCGAAAGTCGAGGAATTTTGAATGCTACCCCCGGATACCCACCCGGTATGTTTGGGCAACAGTGTGATTCTGTGGGACTTACGGGAGAGGCGGCTGTATCTGTTGCAGCTAAAGGACTTAGAGGCGCGTTTAAATCGCGCTTTTGGATCGCTCAACACGCGAAGCCTTTTCTTTTCAACGTGATACTGAATTTAGTATGTGCAGCGTGGACCTGATTCACTGAATCGGAAGGAGGTAGACGGTGCATACTAACTTAGCATAGGTGGCGATTATTTGTCAATAGGTAATTACAGAAATCTTAAATAAAATTCGCGATGGAGAACGAATTGATTTTCGAAGTCCATTCGAATTTAATATTAAAGAGCGGGGGCGCTAAGAGATTGTAAGGTATAGGGTGCCGGTGTATCTTGGTTCACGAACGAAGAGGTCATTTAGTTGGAAATCGACCGGTAGGTTGTCAGAATAAGCCCACATCGTAAAAGTGACCAATTATCGTGATTGGAAAAAATGAAAAGCCCAGCGCTTGAGATAGTAAAGCCGGATAAACGCGATAGGCTGCGGCCATTGCTCCGTACTATCGATCTCTTCGCAGGAGCGGGCGGCATCAGCGAAGGATTCCGCCAAGCGGGATACCAATGCCTCTATGCTAATGACAGCATGCCCGAGGCAATGAAAACGTTTCAGTACAACCATGCAGGCATATGGGCCGATTGTTGCAAGGTCGAGCGCGTGAATCCCGCAGTGATCCGATCCAAGCTGAAATTGGACAAAGAGGAACTTGATGTTGTGGTTGGAGGCCCTCCGTGTCAAGGATTCTCCATCAACGCGCCGGAACGATTTCTTACTGACCCGAGGAATAAGCTTTTTAAGGATTATGTCCGCTTCCTTGAAGAATTTAGGCCAAAGACCTTTCTCTTTGAAAATGTGCCCGGCCTACTCTCATTGGGAGACGGCAAGGTTTTAGATCGTATTCTTGGTGAATTCGAGAGGATCGATTACCGCGTCAGCGTAAAGATATTATTCGCCGCGCATTACGGCGTTCCACAGGAACGATGGCGTCTTATTCTTCTCGGCTCCAGATTTGGCGAGATCGCCCCCCCATCGCCGACGCACTTCGCAACTGGACGCGCCAATTTCAAGGGAGGAGGTGGCGTACTAACGTTTCATTTGACTGAATCGGATAGACACCGCCTGCTGCCCGCAGTAACTGTCGGAGAGGCAATCAGTGATCTCCCGCGCTTAGAAATGGGCGAGGGAGCAGAAACCATAGGCTACACGACAGCAAAACTGAGCAGGTACGCCACGGAAATGCGGAATCCAGAAGGTATAACTTACAATCACTTTGCAGCGAAACTCGCCAAACAGAACGCAGAACGCATGAAGCATGTAAAGCCCGGCGGTTCTTGGCGCGATATTCCGCATCACCTTCTGCCGAAAGGCATGCAGCGCGCGCGGAAGTCCGATCACACGAAACGCTATGGCAGATTGCGCAATGACGGTCTCGCGAGTACCGTGATGACGAAATGTGATCCACACTGGGGAACGGTTTTTCTGCCTGACCAGGAGCGCTCGCTCACTGTCCGGGAAGCGGCACGCTTTCAGTCATTTCCGGACTCTTACAGATTTCTCGGCCCCCGCGTATCGCAGTACGAACAGGTCGGCAATGCCGTTCCAGTTCTGATGGCTAGAGCGATCGCACTACAGATACGCGCCCACCTCGAACTACATCAGGCAATTCCTGTTGCTTTGAAAGCGGCGCATGGCTAGCAATATTGCGGAACTCTTTGGCTACAGTCCAGACGATCAATCGCCTGAGGCGAAGAAGGCCAGACGATTCTCGAAGTGTCCCTTTATCGGAGCCACTTGCACTAAGAAGCTTAGCGACGGCACGATCAGTGGTGTCTGCACGCTGAAGCCCGTCACGAGTGGACCTGTCATTTGCTGTCCAGTCCGTCTTTATGCCAACGACTACCAGGTTCTGAAAGACGTAGCCGTCCAGTCGTTCGGCCCGGGTATTGATCTGATTATTGGCGCCGATGCAGGAAGACAAAATATTAAAAAGCGCCACAAGCCCTGCATCGCGGTGTTCGGTAAACGATGGGGGAAAGAGCTACGACTACCAAGCCGCGCCAAAAACGCGGGAGGTAGCCGGGGCGCATATTTCGTGGATTGGATTCTTGCGCATGTTGATGCAGCAGGAAAGTTGATCGGGTTCGTCGCAATTGAAGTCCAATCGATAGATACAACCGGAAACTATCAAGCCGAGCGGCGTGCATATCTAAAGAAGGGTTCGTTTTCTGGGAAAAGTACAGCTGGCCTGAATTGGGAAAACGTCAACAAGCGAATTCTTCCTCAAATCATCTACAAAGGCCACGTATTGAGACGCGAACCACTCTGCCAAAAAGGGCTTTTCTTTATTTGTCCGACGCCCGTTTACAACAAGATAGCGGAACGCCTTGGCGGCAATCTTGCGAAGATACATCAGCAGCCAGGCTCAGTGACGTTAATGAGGTACGACATTGGTCCAGTATCTCCCGAGGGTCAAATCCGATCACTCATATTCGGCGGGCAAGCGACTACAACTGTTGATCAAGTCGCGTTAGCATTTACTGCGCCCAGCAACTTGCCACCAGCCGGGGTATACGAGCAAGCAATCATTGCGGAGCTGTAAAAAGTGAACCGCAGTGAGAACATGCGCCGTATACGAAGCCGCGACACGCAGCCCGAGTTAGCGATTCGCAGCTTAGTTCACAAGATGGGTTACCGGTTCCGGCTTCATCGCAAAGATCTTCCGGGAAAACCAGATCTGACATTTGTCTCACGTCGAAAAGTGATTTTTCTCCACGGATGTTTCTGGCACGCTCATCATTGCAAGACCGCACATATACCGAAATCCAACGCCAGCTATTGGGGACCGAAGCTTCAACGCAATCGCGCACGAGACAAGAAGAATTTGAAGGCTCTTATTCGATTAGGATGGAAACCGTTGGTGGTTTGGGAATGTGAGCTCAGTGATGAGAGGCGATTGCGCCGTTGTGTCCGTCAGTTTCTAGAGCAGAAAGCATAAGGAGTTTTTGACGCTTGCTGCTCCATTTGTCAGAAAGAGCGGCCCGCTTGTTTGCAATCGTCGAAGAAAAGCGGACAACCTGAAGGTTGTCCCTACGAAAGTCCCTACGAAGGCACGTCAAGAATAACGTCGGAAGACCTGAAGGATTTCACCGCGAAATCAGGATTGAGGAGCCTTCCACGGCGGAACCCAAACCGCTTCGCTCCGAGTGGTGCGATTCCAATCCAGCGTAAACGAGCCCGAATATGGATAACTGCGAGGGTCTGGACACAGCCCGGCGCGCACAGGATTCATCCACACATACCACAACACCTGATCCAATGAATCATCTGCCCGCAAAATATGGTCGTAATATCTGCTCTGCCATAAGCGCTCGCCAGTTTCTTGTTTATAGCGAAACGCCGTCAGCTGTTTGAGTGTTTTCGCAAAATGCACCAGGTCGCTCTCGTCTCGCGCTCCTTCCACAACGAGGTGGAAATGGTCCAACATCAGACAATAACCGTGGACTAGGAACGCGTTCGATTCTGAAACGCTGTTGAGGATCGATACGATTGGAGAAGCGAGTAA
>JAJPJU010000218.1 GCA_021324035.1 Spartobacteria bacterium
ACGCACCGTCATCTCCAGACTCTTCGCCGCGTAATCCTGCTCGCATGGCCATGGCGGGCATTCGTCGAGTACCATCGCGATATCACTTCCAAGCGCCGCTTGAATTTCCATCGCGATCTCCGGCGAAATAAACGCCGGCGTTCCATCCACGTGGTTTTGAAATCGCACGCCCTCCTCGGAAATTTTGCGCAATTTCGCCAGAGAGAAAATCTGGTAGCCGCCACTATCGGTCAGGATCGGTCCGCTCCAATTCATGAATCGATGCAGTCCGCCAAAATGTTTGATCACGTCGAGGCCCGGTCGCACAAACAGGTGATATGTATTTCCGAGAATGATTTGCGCGCTCAATTCGCGCAACTCGCGCGGACTTACTGCCTTGACCGATCCCTGAGTGCCGACTGGCATGAAGGCCGGCGTTTCGATTGCGCCGTGGGCCGTTAGTAATCGCCCGGAACGCGCTTTTGAGTCTCGATCCTTGGCCAGCAGTTCGAACGTTTCCTGCATTGGAAAGAGAGATTCCGCGAGTTCCACGAAATAACAATTCGCGCGCAAAATATTCTTTGCGGGGCGCGATTTTCTCCTCTATAGTCGCGGCTCACCGCATCAGGCGCGTGACAGTGTGTTAACGCGTTTGGGCGGGTTTTTTGTCGTCCGGATTTTGACCCCGTTCGGGCGGCGCTTTGTTTGGATAAACATGCCCACGATTAACCAGTTGATTCGGAAAGGACGACGGAAGATGTCGGTGAAATCGAAGTCACCGGCTCTGACCAATTGTCCTCAACGCCGCGGCGTTTGCGTGCAGGTGATGACGCGCACCCCGAAGAAGCCGAATTCCGCTCTTCGCAAAGTCGCCAAGGTCCGCTTGACGAACGGCCAGGAAGTGATTGCCTACATTCCAGGCGAAGGGCACAACTTGCAGGAGCACTCGATCGTGCTCGTGCGCGGGGGACGCGTGAAAGATTTGCCGGGCGTGCGCTATCACATTGTGCGTGGCACGCTCGACTCGCTCGGCGTCGATGGGAGACGCCGAAGTCGTTCCAAATATGGAGCGAAGCGCCCGAAAGGTGGCGCAGCTGGCGGAGGCGGAGCAGCGAAAGCAGCCCCGGCCGCGGAGAAGAAGTAAATTTTGAAACAAAAGACCGACAATGTCGCGACGGAAGAGAGTTTACAAAAAAGAAGAGCGCGTCGACTCCCGCTACGGGAGCCCGGCGGTCGCGCGGCTTATCACTACCGTGATGAAGCGTGGCAAGAAATCGCTCGCCGAACGCATTGTCTACACCGCGATTGATAAATCGCGCGAAGGATCCGATTCGGTCGATCCGCTCGAGGTCTTAAACAAGGCCCTCGAAAACGTTCGGCCGCGCCTGGAGGTAAAATCACGTCGGGTTGGGGGCGCGACTTATCAAGTGCCTTTGGAGGTACCCCCGGCACGCCAGATGTCGCTCGCCATGCGGTGGATCGTGCAATACGCCGATACTCGCAAAGGCATGCCGATGGCGCAGGCATTGGCCGCAGAGATCAAGGACGCAGCCGCTGGTCAGGGCAACGCGATCAAGAAACGTGAAGACACTCACAAAATGGCGCAGGCAAACCGCGCCTTTGCGCACTTCCGCTGGTAATTGTTATGGCGACCGCGACAGCAGAGAAAAAAACAGCGGCCGCGAAAGGTCCGAACTCGCCGAATCGCAAGTTCCCGCTGGAGCGGACACGCAACATCGGCATCGCGGCCCACATTGACGCCGGCAAAACCACGATCACCGAGCGCGTGCTGTTTTACACCGGCATGATCCACAAGATGGGCGAGGTGCACGAAGGCACCACCGTTACCGACTGGATGGAACAGGAACGCGAGCGCGGAATCACGATTACATCCGCGGCAACAACCTGCAGTTGGTCGCAGAAAAAAGAAGAAGGCGTTTACAAGATTTTCGAAGGCATCAAGCAGCGCATCAACATCATCGACACCCCCGGTCACGTGGATTTCACGGCGGAAGTCGAGCGTTCGTTGCGAGTGTTGGACGGAGCAATTGCCGTTTTTGACGGCGTCGCCGGTGTGCAGCCACAATCCGAAACGGTTTGGCGGCAGGCGACGAAATACAACGTCCCGCGGCTCGCGTTTATTAATAAGATGGATCGCGTCGGAGCCGATTTCGCCATGTCGGTCGACAGCATTCACAAGAAGCTGGGGGCGAATGCCTGGCCGGTTTTGTTGCCCCTCGGTCGTGAAGATCAGCTTCGCGGCCAGCTCGACGTTATTAATAAGAAGGCCATCATCTATTCCGATAGCGATCAGATGGGATCGACCTATGAAGTGACGGATGTCCCTGAAGAACATGTGGCCGCTGTCGACAAGGCATACAAAGAACTGGTCGAGCAAATCTCGAATATCGACGACGAAATCGCCGAAGTCGTTTTGGAAGAAAAGCCGATCACGCCGCAGCTTTTGAAGGCCGCAATTCGCCGCCAAACGATTGCGAACAAATTTGTGCCGGTCATCGGCGGTTCGGCTTTAAAAAACATCGGCGTGCAATATCTGGTCGACGCGGTCGTCGATTATTTGCCGAGTCCTCTCGATATTCCGCCGGCCAAAGGTCAAAACCCTGACACACACGAGCCGATGGAAGCGATCACGGACGACAACGCGACGTTTTGCTCGATCGCGTTCAAGCTGTGGAGCGATCCGTTCGTCGGCAAACTCGTTTTCTTCCGCGTTTATTCCGGCACGCTGAGCAAAGGCGATACGGTTTACAATCCGCGCACGAACAAGCGCGAGCGCATCTCGCGTTTGATCCAAATTCAAGCCGACAAGCGCGAAGATATCGAAACGTGTTATTCGGGCGACATTGCGGCGATTGTTGGAATTAAGAACATCACGACCGGCGACACCCTTTGCGATGAAGATCATCCAATCTTGCTGGAGCCGCCGTCGTTCCCCGACCCGGTTATTTCAATGGCGATTGAACCGAAGACGAAAGTCGACCAGGAGAAGATGGGCGTCGCTTTACAGCGCCTCGCCGAAGAGGATCCGACCTTCCGAGTTTACACCCACGAAGATACCGGCCAGACGATCATCGCCGGCATGGGTGAGTTGCATTTGGAAATCATTCGCGACCGCATGTTCCGTGAGTTCAAAGTCGACGCGAACGCGGGCAAGCCGCAAATTGCCTATCGCGAAACAATCACTACGAACGCGCATGGTGTCGGCAAGTTGATCAAACAATCCGGCGGTCGTGGTCAGTACGGCCACGTCGAAGTCGATCTTCGTCCGGCCGAGCGCGGCAAAGGTTTGATGCTCGAGAATCGAATCGTCGGCGGAATTATTCCGCGCGAATACATCCCGGCCTGCAAGAAAGGCATCGAGGAAGCAATGCTCGACGGCGTTCTCGGCGGCTATCCCGTCGTCGATGTCGAGTGCGACATTGTCTTCGGAAGTTTCCACGAAGTCGATTCGAACGAACTCGCGTTCAAGATGGCGGCAATCTTTGCGATGAAAGACGGATTCCGCGCAGCCAAGCCGATCCTGCTCGAGCCGATCATGAAGGTGGAAAACATTACGCCGGAAGAATATCAGGGTGATATTTGCGGTGACTTAAGCCGCCGTCGCGGAAGCATTCAAAGCATCGAATCGCGCGGCAATCTGGCAATTGTTCACGCGCTGGTGCCGCTGGCGGAACTTTTCGGTTACGCGACCGCTATCCGCTCGTTGTCAAAAGGCCGCTCGAGTTACTCGATGGAGCCGTCCCACTTTGAACAGGTGCCCGCCAATTTGGTGGCCGCCATTCTCGATCAAAAGGAGAAGAAATAATGGCGGAAGGACAAAAAATTCGGATTCGGCTGAAAGCGTTCGATCATCGAATGCTCGATCAGTCCGCGGTTGATATCGTTGAGACTGCGAAGCGCACCGGAGCGCGTGTGGCCGGCCCAATTCCGCTGCCGACCTTGATCGAGAAATTCACGGTGAACCGTTCGCCTCACGTCGACAAGAAATCGATGGAACAATTTGAAATCCGCACCCATAAGCGGTTGCTCGACATTATCGAGCCGACCGCGAAGACGGTGGATGAGTTGAAGAAACTGAACCTGCCCGCGGGCGTTGATATCACGATTAAAATTTAGCTGCTTGAGAATTTTCCCACGTCGCCAACATGAGCATCGGTTTACTAGGACAAAAAATCGGCATGACCAGCGTCTACGACGCCAATGGCCGGCTGCATCCTGTGACCGTGATTGCAGCGGGGGATAATGTTCTGCTTCGTCGCCTGACAAACGATAACGACGGGTATTGCGCGGTCCAGGTCGGCTTTGGCCCGCAAAAAGAATCGCGCGTCAACAAGTCCGAGCTTGGCAATTTCAAGAAAGCGAACGTCGGGCCGCAACGGTTTGTTCGCGAGTTCCGGATGAAGGCCGATCTCCCGGAGGGCGAAGTAAATTTGAGCGTCACCCAATTTCAGCCGGGCGATTTCGTTGACGTGATTGGCCGTTCGAAGGGCAAGGGCTTCCAAGGTGTGATGAAAAAGCACAACTTTGCCGGCCAGGGCGCGGCCCACGGTTCCAAAACCCATCGCCGAAACGGTGCAATCGGTAATCGTTCAACCCCGGGACGGATTTGGAAAAACATGGGCATGCCCGGTCACATGGGCGACGAACGAGTGACCGTTCAAAATTTGCAGGTCATTCAGGTCCGCGAGGCCGATAAAGTAATTTTGATCAGTGGCGCAGTCCCTGGTTGTAACGGGAGCTACGTAGTCGTTAGGCCGGCGATCAAGAATCCGGGCGCACTAGTCGCGTTACATCATCAACATGCGGAAGCAGAGGCAGCTGCGCTCGCCAAGAAACCGAAGAAAGCGGGCGAACTGGCCGAAGAGAAAAAGGCTGCAGCCAAGGAAGCAGCTAGGAAATGAGCGCGAAAGTTTTAACCAAAGCCGCAGCCAAGGAAGCGAAGATCGAGATCATCGAGGATGGCCGAGGTTCGCAGGCTGTCCACGACGTTGTCGTCGCGATGCGAGCGGCACGTCGATCCGGCACAGCCAGCGTGAAAACCAAGGCGACCGTCGATATGTCGGGCGCGAAGCCATGGCGGCAAAAAGGAACCGGTCGCGCGCGCGCCGGGTATGCTTCGTCTCCGGTTTGGCGTGGCGGTGGAGTCGTGTTCGGGCCGCACCCGCGCGATTATTCCAAGAAAGTTTCGAAATCGGTCCGGCGTCTGGCATTGCAGAAAGCATTGAGCGAGCGAATTACGGCCGGCGACGTTCTGACGATCGACAAATTCGCGGTTTCGGAAATTAAGACCAAGGCGTTTGTCGATCTGGTGCGGAAGCAAACGGACGCCGAAAAAGTTTTGATCGTTTCCGACGCGTTCGATGACAAGACCCATAAATCGGCGCGCAACGTAAAGCTGGTGCAGCTCGCGACCGCGGCTGACGTGAACACCGAGCAGTTGCTGGCGTTCCACAAAATTCTGGTGACCTCGAAGGCGCTCGAAAAACTGGCGGAGAGACTCCAATG
>JAJPJU010000221.1 GCA_021324035.1 Spartobacteria bacterium
CGCGACCAGGGAAGACGGCGCCATTGCCCGCATTCGCTCGACTTCGTGCGCGGCGTCGGCCCAACGCCGCATCGACGTGCAGGTGAACAGCAGATTACGAGCGATGTTTGGATTTTGCGGATCAAGCCGGCTCATTCCCCGGTAACCCTCCAGCGCCTCGTCCCATTTTCCCTGCCTCCGTTTGATCGCGGCGATCAAGCCGCCGGTTTCACTGTTGTTTGGCGCCAATCGCAATGCCGCATCGAACTCAATAAGTGCTGCGTCATAATCCTGGGGGCGACCGGTTGCGCTCAGGGCCTCGAACCAGTAAATGCACTGGCCGATCGCGAGATGCGCTTCACCCAGGCTGGGCTGAAGCTGCAACGCAGTTTCGGCCGAAGATCGGGCCCTGATCTTCCAACTGTCGAGCGGCTCGTAATAATGAAAAATTTCCGCGCGAGTCGAGGCCAACCGGGCATGGGCGAGCGCAAACTTTGGGTCCAGCGTAATCGCCTTCACGTAAAGCTGCTCCGCTTTTTTGTAGTCTTCGAGCAGCGTGTCGGGGCCGCGTTCAACCTGATTGGCCTGGAGATAAACCACGTAGGCATCGCTGTTATCGGTCGGCTTGGTTGTAACGTTGGTCTTTTCGTTCGGACTCATCGTCACGCGCAGCTCGTTTGCGATCTGCGACGCAAGCTCACCTTGCAGACCTAACGAATCGGCCAGGGTGCGCTCGTAACGATTCGCCCAAAGATGCCGATCCTTCAGGGCGTCGATCAACTGCACGTTTACTACAATTCTCTCGCCTTCCCGGCGGACGCTTCCTTCCAAAACGTTGGCCACACCGAGCAACTTTCCAATTTCACGCAGGCTATGCGCCGCAGGATCGCGAAATTGCATGACCGACGAACGACTAATCACGCGCATTCCGCCGATCTGCGCGAGCGCGGTCAAAATGTCGTCTTGAATTCCGTCGGCGAAGAATGCGTTTTGCTTGTCGTCGCTAAAATTTTGGAACGGCAACACGGCGATGCTTTTCTCCGGAATCGCTTCGCCGCTCGAACTTCGAAACGGAACCCACCCGTAAATCAGCAGCCCAATCAGGACCAGAAGGACACCGATGATCGAAAAATCGAGAATGCGTCCAGCTCTCTTGCGCTCCTGGGGCTTGACGTATTCCTCCCGCACCAATCCTTCCGGGGTGAGTTCGTAAATCCATGCCAGCACCATCGCGACTGGAAAACCGAAGATCATTGCGACAATCACCCAGCGAATGACCGAGTTCGGAATGTCGAAGACCGGCAGGACCTGGGCGATTCCCTGGGCAAGCGCCCAACCGGCAACGATATACGCGACGGCTACTTTGTAGACGTTGCGGCGTTTGAGCTCCGCGAGAAATTTTGTCGGATTCAGATTCCCCCTCCAGTCGACCTTTAACGCGCTTTGTCCTGCTCCGTCAATTCCGCACCCCGACTTTCAGCTGCTCTCCCGCGATGCTAGAATGCAGGATGGCGTTTCAGCTCGAATCCGACTACCAGCCGCGCGGCGACCAGGGCCAGGCCATCGCCAAGCTGATCAAGTCGGTCGCGAGCGGAAATCGGCATCAAACTCTGCTGGGAGTCACCGGTTCGGGCAAAACTTTTACCGTTGCCAACGTCATTCGCGAACTGGACCGGCCGACCCTGGTGATTTCTCACAACAAAACCCTCGCGGCCCAACTCTATTCGGAGTTCAAACAATTTTTCCCGAAAAACGCGGTCGAATATTTCGTCAGTTATTTCGATTACTACCAGCCCGAGGCCTACATCCCCCGCACCGACACATACATTGAAAAAGATTCGTCGATTAACGAAGAGATCGAACGTCTCCGTTTGTCCGCGACCGCCTCGTTACTTTCGCGCCGAGACACCATCGTCGTCGCCAGCGTCTCCTGCATTTACGGCGTTACTTCACCGGAAGATTACGAACGGATGCTCTTGAGTGTGAAGCGCGGTCAGCATGTGTCGCGCGAAGCGGTGCTCGGCCGCCTGGTGGATATGCTTTACGAACGCAACGACATCAATTTTTCACGCGGAAAGTTCCGGGTCCGCGGCGATGTCGTGGAAGTTTATCCGGCGACCGCAGACGAGGATGCCGTGCGTCTCGAATTTTTCGGCGACGAAATCGACGCGATCACACGATTCGATCCACTGACCGGCCATGCCCGGGAATCGTTGAACCTGATCGTATTTTTCCCGGCCAAACAGTTCGTAACCCCCGCCGACAAGTTGAACCGCGCCTTGCAGACGATTCGCGCTGAACTGGAAGACCGAATCATAGTCCTTGAGAAAAATAACAAACTTCTCGAGGCCCAACGGTTGCGGATCCGGACCGAGTACGATCTCGAAATGTTGCAGGAGATGGGATTCTGCAACGGCATCGAAAATTATTCGCGACACCTTTCCGGCCGTCCGCCGGGTTCAAAGCCCTACACGATCCTCGATTTCTTCCCGAAAGACTTTCTCGTCGTGATCGACGAGTCGCACGCCACGATCCCGCAGATTGGGGGGATGTACGAGGGCGATCGTTCACGCAAGACCGTACTGGTTGACTATGGATTCCGATTGCCGAGCGCGCTCGACAACCGGCCGTTGAATTTCGACGAATTCATGAAGGCCACGAATCAGCTTGTCTATGTCAGTGCCACGCCGGCCGAATTCGAAATTCAAAACAGTGTGGTCGGAAATAAAGGCTACGCCCCGCACCGGCGACAGCGGATTGGCGTCGATGAACCCGTTCCGTTTGTCCTGCCGGGAAAAAATCTTTCGCCGAAGGGGGAGGTCGACATATCGCGGACCGACGAGCCGCCGGAAAAATTCGATGTTCACACGCCAGGGGCGCCGCTGGTGGTCGAACAAATCATCCGTCCGACTGGCCTTCTTGATCCAAAAATCACGATCAAGCCGCTCAAGAACCAGATCGACGATACGATTGAACTTTGCCGCCAGCGGGTGGAGCGCTCTGAACGCATCTTGATCACTACCTTGACCAAGCGCACCGCCGAAGATCTTGCCGATTATCTCCGAGATGTCGGCTTAAAAGTTCGCTATCTCCACAGCGACATCGACACCATCGAGCGGGTTGAGATCCTGCGAGCTCTGCGCGCCGCGGAGTTCGACATTCTGGTTGGAATTAATCTCCTTCGCGAAGGACTCGATCTCCCCGAGGTTTCGCTGGTCTGCATTCTCGACGCGGACAAGGAAGGGTTTTTGCGTAGCCAAACGTCGCTGATTCAAACTGCCGGCCGCGCCGCGCGTCACGTGAACGGCGAGGTGATTTTATTTGCCGACATCATCACCCAAAGCATGGAGGCGTTGATTTCCATTTCGGAATACCGCCGGACCAAACAGATCGAATACAATGAAAAGCACGGCATTACCCCTCAAACGGTTCGCCGGGCCGTTCAGGAAAGTTTGCACACGATCTTGCGCGGCCGCGAAATCGAATCGTCGGTAATCCGCGAAGTCGGCGGCGATTTTGATCTTAGCGAGTTGCTGCGAGAACTGGAGGACGAGATGCAACAGGCATCCGCCAATCTGGAATTCGAGCGGGCCGCGCTCTTGCGCGATCAGATCATGGAAGTCAAAAGCGGAACCGGTTTGACCAAGATCGAGCCGAAACGCCGTCCGACGAAGTACACCCGGAATTCCGGACGGCGAAGGTCGCGGGTATAGGTGAAAACGTTGTAGCGGTCGTTGTGTCAACGACCGAGTCACTAAACAGGCGCCTGGCACAAGCGCCTCTACACCTTTTCTCGCATGAAACTCGCTTCATTCGATATCGATGCGCGGCACGCTTATTCTCATGTTAGCCGCACCGATCTTGATCGTGTCGACCGTCACCGCGCAGGACTCGCCAGTCGTTGGACTCAATCCCCTGACCGAAGTCGAATTTTCGCAGCTAAGCCAGCGCGATCCGAATCCGCTCAGCGAAAAGGCCCTAGCCATTCATCCGGATCAATGGAAACACGCTGAGACCGAGCATTTCATTTATCATTTCGTCCACGGCTATGTTGCTACGCCGGTTTCGATCGAGGCCGAATTTCATTATCGGGTCGTGGCCAAGGAGCTGGAGCGCGAACAACTCACTACCGACATCAAGTCGCATATTTATATTTTCGAGAGCCCCGAAGAATGGCAGCAGTTTCAAACCTTCGGACATTTGGAACAATGGACGGGGGGAATTCATTCGGCCGGCAGTCTCTTCATTCAACGCGACCCGGCCTACAAATTCAGCAACAACTCGCTCGGTCACGAAATTGTCCACCTCGTTCTCCATCGTTTTTACACCGACGGAATTCCCTGCTGGCTGGACGAAGGATTAGCCCAATTCATTTCCAAGGACGCGCACGCGAGTTACCAGCGGGCCCGTGGTTACATCAGCAAGCCGCACTCCGATTCGATCGCGCCGGCCGATCTCATCCCGTTGGCAACGTTGGTAACAATCACTCACCCGCCCTCGGAAAGGGTGCATACCTTTTATGATGAATCAGAACGGCTGGTCCGCTTCCTCGACACCACGGACAAACCCAGCTTTCTGAAACTGCTGGATGCACTCGCGCGGCATCAACCTTTCGAAACGGCCCTCGTTCAGTTTTATCCCGCGCAATTTTCAAATGTCGCGGCGCTCGAAGAAAAATTCCGCGAATACGCTTCGAAAGATTTCGGCTCTTCATTGCAACAGGCGAGCAATTGAGGTGGAACCGGGGAATCTGGGGAGCGCGCCGAAGAGCGTTTTCGATCCACCTTGTCGATCTTCTTTGAACATGCGAGAAAACTTGCGTGCCAAAGACCAAGCCTAAAGCCGCTGCTGCCGCGAAAATTTATGCTGTGGTCGGTTCAGACGACGTGGAGATAAAAAATACTGCTTCGGAATTGGCCGAGAAACTCAAACCCGCAAACGCCGGGGATTTCGGACTCGAAATCATCGACGGCGCAGCCGACAACGCAGATCAGGCCGCTGCCCGAATAAGATCGACCATCGAAGCGCTCCGAACATTGCCATTTTTCGGCGGGGAGAAGGTTGTCTGGCTGAAAAGCGCCAACTTTTTGGGTGACGATCAAAAAGCGCGATCGGCCTCGGTGCAAACGGCGCTGGAAGAGCTGACGGAAACAATCAACGAAGGCCTGGGTGCGGAAGTCACCTTTCTGCTCAGTGCGATCGAGGTCGATAAGCGGCGTTCGTTTTACAAATCGCTGGCCAAACGCGCGGAGCTGCAGGTTTTCGACAAACTGGATTCCAGTCGCGGTGGCTGGGAGGAAGAAGCAACCGAAATCGTCCAGGCCCGGGCGAAAAAACGAAAACTGCAATTCGAGGAGGACGCCCTCGAACTCTTCGTTCTGTTCACCGGAGGCGACACTCGCGAGATCGAAAACGAATTGGAAAAGATCGACCTCTATCTTGGCAAGGACCGCGCCGTAAATGTCGACCTGGTCCGCGAATTGGTGCCGCTGACACGGGAAGGCGTCATTTTCGATTTGAGCAACGCGCTCGCCGAACGCGATATCGAACGCGCGCTGACTTTGGTCCGGCAATTACTCGATCAGGGCGAAAGCGCGATCGGCATTTTGTTGGTCGCCGTGTTACCGACTGTTCGAAATTTGCTGCTGGCGAAAGATTTGATGGAACGTCACAAGATTTCGCGGCCGCATGCGCCGTTCCCGTTCATTTCCGCAATCAATCGTTTGCCGGTCGATGCCACGGCGCATCTGCCGCGCAAAAAAGATGGAACTGTGAATGCCTTTGCCCTCGGTATCGCCGCACAAAACGCGCACCGTTTTCAAACCCAACAACTGATTGCCGGGATGAAGGCGTGCCTGGCCGCGAATCTACAAATTGTGACGACCCAGCTCGATCATGAACTGATCCTGACGGAGGTCGTGGTGAAGATTTTGGGTAGCGGCGATTAACCTCAATCGCATCGCGGTTCGGTGAATTCCGCCGCGGTGCGGCAAACTTTAATTAGGGCACATTCTGAATGCCCTGGCGGGAGCGGAACGGCCGCTACCTAGGATTGGGCTTCGCCGACCTGTTTGCGGGCAATGGGCCCGATGTAGGGAATGTCCCAACGAACGCCGGAGAATGCTTTCACCGTAGCGACAATCCACAAGACAACGAACCCTATATGAATAATTGCGGCGATAATCGCCCAGAAAAACACCAGAATGCCGCCGATCGCAGGGATCGCTCCGAAGATCGCATGAATAATCGCTGAAACGATGTTGAACAGGAACCAGGCGAGCCCAAAGACGATCGACTGCATTGAGTAGAAACGCACAAATGGATCGTGTTTTTCGAGGATGAAAAAAACGATGCCACCGATCAGCGGAATACAGGCAAGCGCCGCCGCGATATTGGAAGGAAGGCCCGTCGATCTGGGTGCATCCGAAACAGGCGGTGGAGGCGGTGGCTCGTCGGGCATAAAGTAGTTACGCGGATGGTAGCGGGTGTTGTCAACTCCGAAAGGGTCGACCAACGCCGCTGAAGTCCGTCATGGGCAATCGTTTTCCTTTTCGAAGGGATAAAACCCAATACCGTTTCGACGTGACATCGATTGAAGTGATATCCGCCCGGCATTCGTATCCGGTCTTGATCGGTCCGGGATTGCTGGCGAATGCAGGCGTTGCGTGCAAAAAATCCCTGTCGGCCAGCCGATGCGCAATCATTTCCGACACAAACGTTGGACCGCTATTTGGCGGAGCCCTGGCCAAGAACCTGAGATCGGCGGATTACGAAGTTAAGCTTATCACCGTTTCGCCGGGAGAAGACTCCAAGAACCTGCAGCAAACCGGCGAAATCTGCGAACAGATGCTGGGAGCCGGATTGGACCGCCAATCATTCGTCGTCGGGCTCGGCGGCGGCGTGATCGGTGATCTCTCTGGATTTGTCGCGGCGATTTTCGAGCGCGGGATCCCGCACGTTCAAATTCCGACCACTCTGCTGGCGATGGTGGACAGCTCGATCGGTGGAAAAACCGGCGTCAACGCACGGGCGGGGAAAAACCTGATCGGCGCAATCCATCCGCCCGCGCTCGTGCTCGACGACATCGATGTTCTCAAAGCGCTGCCCCGGCGCGAGATCAGCCAGGGGTTCGCTGAGATTATCAAGCACGCGATCATCGCTGACGCGGCCATGTTTCGGGAATTGGAAGAGATTGATCCCGGCGCCATCGATTATGAGACGCTCATCCGCCGGAACGTTGAATTGAAAGCGCGGATCGTCGAAATGGACGAGCACGAACGAAAAGCCGAACGTGCTTTACTCAATTTCGGACACACTATCGGGCACGGAATCGAGCGCGCTGCGAATTATCACGGCATTGCACATGGGGAAGCGGTCAGCCTGGGGATTGTCGGCGCGTGCGCAATATCCCTGAGAAAATTCGGCCTGCCGAAAGAACAGCGCGACCGCATTGTCTCTCTTCTCCGCAAATTTGGTTTGCCAACTCAGTTGCCAAAAGATTTTTCACGCGAAAAAATCTGCGACGCGCTGAAGTTCGACAAAAAATTTGTGCACGGCCAAATTCGTTTCGTGGTGACGCCGGAAATCGGCTCGGCGAATTTGTCGAGCGACGTCACGATGGAGGACATTCGCGAAGCAGTGGACACATTGTAGGGCGATTCTGTGAAACGCCGCCGCGGCGTAGAACGAGAAACGCCTGGCGTCTCACAGAGACGCCCTACAAACGACAGGCGATTGAGTCAATCGCCCTTGCCTCGAGCATTTGAATAATAATCAGCTAACCCGTCGGCCACACCATCGGCGTATTCGCGAAAAATGCTCTTTCGTTTCACGCCGTTGATCTCCTTGGTGCCCTCGTAATCTCCGGCTTCGATTCGGGCAAAAGCGTCGTTGCTGTTCATAACGTAAGGCTCGCAGTAAACCACCGGACATCGGTAAAGCCGAGTTGCGAGAAGGTTTCTCGCATAAACATAACCGCTCGATCCCACTTTGGTCGTCGTTTGGGTAGTTGGATATTGATACGGCGGTAGCCCGGTCGCTTTCGCCATTGAAGTTGCGACCGCGTCGGCGATCGGCAGTTCTTCGTCATAAACGCGGCTCAGCAGCCGGCGGATCATTTCAAATCGTTCATCGTCGAGACCAATCTCGTCCTGCAAGTAGGAACCGTTTACGAGCAGATGAAGATGGTTGATGTCAATCAGGGTTGGGTTTCCGGGATCGCCCCACCCTTCGGCGTTGAAATGAAGGCACACCACGAGGTCAGGATGCAGCTTGTTGTTCACCAGCACCGCGCGACGCCGGATTTCGCTGTAGCGATAAAAGAGCATTTGGCTTTGCCAGCGGACGGTGCCTTCCTTTTCAGGGTCCTTGGGATTCAATACTTCGCCCCGCGGACGCGGCACGCCATTCTTGATCAAAATATTTTTCGCGAGCTCGCGGAAATCGGCCGGTCGTTTGGGCGTCGCCGGCTGAGTGCTGTTACGAACGAACGACACAGTCGCGCCAAGTTTTCGTAATCGCGTCGCGAGCATTCGCGAAACCCGCAAGGTCAGATCGCCTTCAGTGACGGGCTTCGATTTGCCGACTTGAAACCAGCGCTCCTCCATCTTCGCCCATTTCCCGCCGAGATGACCGGGATCGAGCGCAATGCGCACTCCGGCGAGAGGTTTGTCAGACTTCGCCGCAGGCATTGATTTTGCCGGACGCCAGAGTCGCGGAACCTTCGCCTCCGATTGGATATCCGGCGCGAACTGGAGCGTGAAAACTCTTTGCGATTCGCGATTAGTGACGATTTCTTTGGCGTCAATGTCGCGCACCTTCGTGTCCGACGACGGCTCGTGTTTAGTCACAATCCGGGCGGCGTCATTGTCGATCGTAATCAGGTCCGACGGAATTCCATGCGTGCAGTAGACGTCATTAATCAGGTGGGCAAACTCGTCGTGAGTGATGGTGTGTTGATAGTGCTCGAGCACATCCCACTTGGGCTTGCTGCCAAGAATGCCGATATTGTCGGCGGCAACAGCTCCTGCCGCGAAAGTCAGCCAGGCCAGCAAAAATACCGAAATGCGAAATCCGAAATCCGAAACAA
>JAJPJU010000005.1 GCA_021324035.1 Spartobacteria bacterium
ATGCTCCTCGTGGTTGTTGGCGGCGGGATCGGATTCCGCGCCTTCGTCGGGAGCGAAGAAGGGCGGATGACTTGGGACCGTTTGCGGCTTTCCATTCCCGGTTACGGCAGAATTCGGCGCCACCAGTATTACGCCCAGTTTTCGCGAACGTTAGGCACGCTGATGGAAAACGGGATCCCGTTGCTGAAAGCACTCGACCTCGTGACAGAAATTGCCGCGAATAAATATCTGGAATCGAAACTGCGCGATGTGCGCCGGGCGGTGATTGACGGCGCGAATCTCTCGAACGCGCTCGCCAAGGAGCAACTTTTTCCGGACCTGTTTACCGACATGATGGCAGTGGGCGAACAAACTGGCCGCTTCGGTGAAACGATGCAGGCAATTGCCGATGTTTACGAACGCGAGCTCGACCGCACGGTCGGAATTATTTCGACATTGATTCCGATTGTGATCGTCGTGCTGATAGCGATCGTGGTGGGCGCGGTTGTTTACAGTATTCTGACCGCGGTCTTCGAAATGACACGCAGCTTGCAGTTTCGGCCGCACTAGGCTAAGATCGTTGCGATTTAAATGGTTTGCCGCCTCGCAGCGTTCGCTCTGTTTTTATTTGCAGCGTCGCTTTCTCTCGCGCAGCAGGCGCTAACAGACTCGCTGTCATCGGTAAAAGAAGCAGGCGTAACGCAAAGTGCACCCGAAAGCGCGTGGCTTGATTTGCGGCAAAACGCCGCGTCGCGTTCCACTACTCAAAGCGCGCCCGATTGGGTCGAGGCTGTTTCAATGTCGCCGAGCGCGACCGCCGATGGCGCGCCGAAAACTGTTTTCCGAATCCGGGTAGGTCATCCAACAGGCGAGTTTGGGATTTTGTTCTTGCGACTTTTCTTTGACGATAAAGCCGATGCGCGTCCAGAGTTGATTGCGTGGGATGAATCCGGTACGCAGGTTTTGCATTCACGTCAGCTCGGCGCCGGCATTAATTTACCCAGCTCCGATTCGATCGTGATTCCGATGAACGAAATTACGGCGATCGACATCGAAGTGCCGGGCGATGGCAAAACAATTCGCGGTGCTTATCTCGACTGGATGACCAGCAGCGAAGTGGTGCGTCCGATCAGCAGCGAACAGCACGATTTAATTGGAGACCCGTTTTCTTCGCTCCCTGCCCTGCATTCGCCCGCGCAGGACAAGGAACAATTTGGAACAGTGACCGCATCGCTCGCGTCCGAAACGATTCCGATCGGATCGAACGTGCAAGAAGGTGGCGCGTTTCAATTTGGAATCGAAGCGCAACCACTTCTCGCTCTGCTCACCTTTGAAGTGGCCAGCCCGCGTCTGGATGCGCCGCCGGAAGTGTACGTAAACGGCGAGAACGTCGGACCAGTCGCGGTGGCGATGCCCGATCTCGCGGACCCTGGTTATCGCGGCCAATCGGAATCGATGTCAGGGCAGATGCATTTCCAATACACCGGCTGGCTGCGCGCCCAAAAAATCCTGCCGGTGACCAGTTTGAAAACCGGAACGAACGACATCCTGATCATCAGCGGCGATGGAACATCTCCGTCTGCCATTCGTTCTACCCAGATCCAGCTCAAGTATCTTTGGGAGAAATCCGACTACATCCTCCAGCCGACGCAGTAACAAAATCGCGCCGCGCGAGGGCGAAAGTGTGCTAGATTTCCCGCGCTAAATTCGACTCCTGTGAAGATACAAAAAACAAAACGAACCGGATTCACGTTGATCGAGATCATGCTTGTGGTGACGATCATCGCTCTCTTACTGGGCGCCGCAGTCGCCAAATTCAGCCCAGTTCTTGATTGGGTGAAAGCCGTGCGGGTTCAAAGCGATATCAAATCAATCAAAACTGCGCTCCAAACTTACCAGTCCACAAATGGATTTTATCCGACTACCGAACAGGGGCTGCAGGCCTTGGTAAGCAAACCTCAGGTCGAACCAATTCCTGAGCGCTGGTTTAGATTTATGGATTCGATTCAAAAGGATCCTTGGGGTTCTCCCTACGTCTACCGCTGTCCCGGAATAAAAAATCCGGATACTTACGATTTGTATTCCGCCGGGCCGAATCGCGTTGACGACAACGGCAGCGGCGACGACGACTGGGGCCAGTAGCGGGCGCCGAGAATTCAGACCGCCAGTTTATTCTTCGGCGGGAGATTGCGGCTGCTGCATTTGCTGATTCGCTGCCGGATTGCGTGGAATAACGCCGCGAACATGCGGAGTCGGAGTTGGCAGTGCCTGAATGCGCGCGGGCTGCTTTGGCAAATTACCAGCGGGGTTGTTAGGCTGGGTCATCGGTTGCTGCTGCGGCGGCGGCTGAGGTTGACCGGGCTGGCCGTGCGGTTGCGGCGTGATCTCCGACTGGTTAAAGTTAAGCGTCCCGAATTTCCCGTCTTTGCTGATGGTGACCTTGGTTGCGCCGGGAACGTCGGACCATTCGATGTTGGCGATCCCGTAACCGTCTTTGTTAGGCCCGGCGGTCGAAAGATATTCCTTCAAGTTCTTGTCATCCATTGACACCACCGTGACCAAATCGGCTTCCGGGGTTTTCGCAGCGTTGGCAATGTAAAGATTTTTAAAAACATCCGGCGTAGTGACTGGAGCCATCACCGCCGTGGCCACCGCGAAAGGCGAATGATCGAGCATTTTCTG
>JAJPJU010000360.1 GCA_021324035.1 Spartobacteria bacterium
CGCTCTTTCGGCCCCAGTTTTATGGCTTCTTCGTTTTCAATTTCGCGCGCGGATTCTCCTTTTATTGGTGCGCGAAATTCTTCGGACTGCTGCTTGCCGCCGGCTGGGCCCTTCGACAATTAGGAGTCCGCAGCCGCTTGCTGGTAATCTTTGGCGCGGTTTGGGTGCTGTTTTCAAGTTACGTTCAATGGTGGTTCTCCTCGCCGGCCGCATTACCGGAAATGCTCGCGAGCTGGTTCGTCTGCCTCGGTTGCGCCTGCAGATTTTTTAGCGATCGGCATTCTGGCAAAACTGCGGTTGCGCTCGCGGCATTCATTTTTTTTGGAATCAATTTCGCCCTGTGCGTTTATCCGCCCTACCAAATTCCGCTTACGCTTTTGCTGATTGCGATCGTCCTCGGTGCTTGGCGCGAATCGCGGCAGCAGAGTGAGCCTGTTTCAGCAACACGCGGATTCGGCTTGTTGTTCGCGGGCTTGGCCGGAATCGTCGTCATCCTGGTGCCGTTTTGGTTCGATGTCCGATCAACTTTGGATTTGGTCGCGCACACCAGTTACCCCGGAGCCCGTCGCAGCAATGGCGGAGACCTGTCTCTCTTTAAGTTGTTCTCGGGAGTGCTCAATTTCTTCGAATCCGAAGAAGCGCATCCCGCTGTTTACGACAATATTTGTGAAGCGAGCAATTTTTATCCGCTCTGGCTGGCGGCTGTGTTCATAATTCTTGCCGCGCGAATCGGTGCACGAAAGCGCGTAACCCCGCTCCTGGCCGGTTTGTTGCTTTTTCTATTCGCTTTAAGCATCTACTGCGTAGTGCCGTTGCCAGGATGGTTATTACATCTGACGTTTTTGAACTACGCGGCGGAGCGGCGAACTCTTCTCACATTAGGAATCGCGAACATTTTGCTCTGTTGTTTGTTCCTCGACCGATATCGCTCTGCGGTTGTTCCAAAACGGACCGCGATCGCGGGCGCGCTTGTCCTTTGGCTTTGTGTGGCCGTTCTGCTGTGGTGCGCTCGCTCCCAGGATGCGTTGTATTTCTCCGATTTGTTCCATTGGATCGCGCCACTCAGCATCGCTGCGATTGTTCTCGCCCTGATTTTCTGGGAATCCCTGCGCTACCGGTGGCTGCCCGTCGTGTTCGGTCTGCTCTTAATAATAAGTAACGCTCCTATCAATCCGGTGATGCGAGGGCTCTCGCCCCTCATCGATTCCACAGCTTTTCATGAGATCGATCGGATTCGGGGCGGCGATCCGGGTGGAGGATGGGTTGTTTATCACACGCGCTATTTCGCTCAGCTCGTCAAAGCCACTGGCGCCGTAATTTTTAACGGTACCAAAATCGTGCCGGACTTGGAGCTGATGCGTCGAATCGATGCCGAAGCGGAGCCGGTTTACAATCGTTATGCGAACATTGGATGCGAATTTCCAAAAAGTGCCGGTGAAACGAAAGCGGTGCTGGTGTATCCCGACTATTACATCTGGTCTTTGCCTCCAGATTCGCCGGTACTGCAGCAATCCGGTTATCGCTACATCCTCACTCCAACAGAATGGCCCGGGGCAGCAGACCAAGGATTCGCGCCGATCGAAAAAGTTCTACCGAGTGAGCTGTGGATTTATCAGCGGAAGCAATAGATCCCTACATCGGTTTCAAAATCTTCAGCGCTTCGAGTAAATCGTGCGTGATCAGTTCGTAGAGCGGGTAACGAACGGCGAGCACAATATACTGATGGAATTCAATCACCACGAGCAATGCGACTGCGGTTACGGTGATTGCGCGACGGAATTGCTTTGCGAACGACGCGAGCCAAACGATTTCGCTCAAGGCAAGAAATCGCAGCGGCAAGTCCCACATGTTCGCGTAACGAAGATTCATGCCGTACTTCACGTTGCACATCACGAGATAGCTCGCGGCGATGAAGATCGTCATGAACCATTCCATTTTCATAACACGATCGAGGCGAAACGCGGTCCCGATCGCGAGAATTAGCACGATTGGACTGACAAGCATCAGATCGACAAGATAGCGGAACCATGGCCCATCGCCGGTTGAGATGGCATATGGGAGTTCGAGGTTCTTGACCATCGAATAGCGATAAGTGTGAATCAGTTCGGGCACTCCACCGGCCAGAAGGATCAACATTACCGTCCCAAGGAGCGGCCCGATAATAGTGGCAAGAATGATCTCGCGGCTGACGGTGCCGAATTGCAGCCAGTAATTTGCAATGAGCAATGCGACGAGTGCCACCCAGACGAAAAACGAATTTTCCTTCGTCACCACCAGCAGCGCCAGCGCGACAATGTAAGCCAATAGCCATCGCCAATTCTTCGGCGCGTGCAGATTTTCCCAGAACAACCAAAGCACCAGCATCGCCCAAAAAGTGAAGAAACCATCCACCAACGCGTGTTGGGACATGTGCAATTGAGTAGGGGCGACGGCCATGAGGGCAGAAATGCCGAGCGCCCAGATTCGGCCCATGCAACGCCACGCAAAAATAGCCGACAGGCAAAGAGTCAAAATACTGAACAGAGATGCTACGCTTTTTAGTGCGTGAAGATTTTCGGACCCGAATGCCCGATGCCAGGCGTAGCCGGAAAAAATGTAAAGAAACCGCAACGGTGAAAGAATCGAGCGTCCCAGTCTTTCCTGTCGCTCGACGTAATCCTTTACGATGAGCGGGTAAGACGAGAGTCCGAACTGATCGAGCTTGTTCGTGTATTCTGCATAGAGTCCTTCATCGAATCCTTTTTCCTTGAAAGCCGCTTGCGGGTGAAGAGCGGCGATTGAAGAAAGCGCTGCGCCCGGTTCGAAATCGTGAGCGGGCAACCGCAGAAAAATCCCCACCAACAATGTAATGATCAACGCGACGATTTCGGTTCTGCGCCAGAAATTCAAATGTGACTCGGATGACGCAGACATGGAGTGAGAGGCTAACCGCAGTGGGAGGGCAGGAGCAATAACTGAGCCCCCTTCGGCCAATGCCGCACTGGCATAGAGAAAGCTACAGGGGCATTTGCTTCGGTGAAATCCAATACGCTGGCAGAACAAGCCAACTACATCCCGGCTCCTTTCGTTTCGGCAGATCAGCCGAGCCGTTTCGGTCTGCTCATGCTCGGGCCAGTCACTTTCATTTTCTGCGTGGCCAATGCGCTCACCGTTACCTGGATACTTTCACCGTTTCTGAAGGGACAACAGGTTTACACTGATCTGGTAGCTGGCGCGCTCGCCGCGACGAATGCTGACAAAGGTTTCGATTTCAAACTCTTCCAAATATTTCTCGGCGCGTTCGGCCTGCTTTTCACATTGTTGATGTTGCTTGCCCGACGCCTGCAACGATGCGGTGCACCGGCGTCGGTTCTGGGAAGAAATCTCGCACTCGCGCTCAGCCCATTTGTTCTGTGGTTCGGCGCGCACCTCACCACACTTTCCACCGATCGACCGCCCGTTGAATCTCTGATTGGCGGCGCGGCAGTTCTTATCTTGTTGTGCGCTCTCTCGAGGTCGCGACCCGCACTTAGCGCAGACACGATAAATGAAATCACGGGAATGTCGTTACTCGTCCTGCTGTTTGGATTCTTCAGCGGCCTCGGTCTCGGATCAACGCTCTCGCGGATTCTCGGCTTGCCGGTCTCACGGGATCTCGACTTGAGCTTGGTCTACGTTTGCTGCGGAGTCGCATTCGGGACGACTGTGGCACTGATCGTTAGCTCAAAATCCGCCGAGCAAATCGAAAAGCAAATTCGCCACCTTCTTTTTGCCTCGCAGGTATCCCTGCCATTGTTGTTGGCGGTGGTGATCCCGCCCGTGGTCGTCGCAAATGGAAAGCCGGTTTCGCAGACGGACTCGAATGTCCTGCTCGCAACAGTGGTACTTGCTTTGGCCGGTTGCTGGCTTGCGTTGGCGCGACGCTGGATCGCCGAAAAGAAAACAGCCTCAATCAATCTCTCGCGGGCGTTAATGCCGTTGGCCATCCTGCCGATCGCAGTTTTCGTGGCGACCGACCATCCAACTTTTCCCACTTTTGTTGGCGACGAATTCCACACCGGCGAACATCTGCTGTCATGGCAGCAGTTCCATGATTTTGGAAAAATTCCATTTGTGGGTTTCGTTCCGATTCATCCGCTGATGGATTTTTTTGTAAGCGGCACGAATAGCTTTTTCTTCGACGGCACTCTCGCAAACTATGAAAATAGCCGGGCCATACTATTTGCCGTTGGAGCAGCCCTGACGTTTTTGGCAGTCGCGCGCTTCGCGGGAATCGGGCTGGCCCTGGCCCTGAGTTTTGCTGCGAGTCTTTGGGACCGGCTTTTGTTCGTCCCGGCTGTGCTGCTTGTTCTTTGTGATGCTCGTCTTTTGTCGAGGCCTCTTCGTTGGCTTCTCGGTTGGCTCTGTCTCTGTCCAATCGCGCTTTGCTATAATCCAGCGTTTGGAATTGCGCTGACGTTGGCCTCAGCGCCGATCGCTCTCATTCAACTGTGGCGCCTTTTTCAAAGCGATCGCAGGGCGTTATTGTTTTTGGCGATCGGTTGCGCGGCACCGCTTCTTCTCCTGTTTGCCATTCCAGTGACGCGCTCAATCTCATTGGGTTTCATTCACTTTTTGATCGAAAACGGTCGTACCGTCGTTATTGCCCACGGGATCGAATGGCGGCCGGGGATGCTTCATTTGCCGAAAGGTGCAGGTGCACTGGCAACACCATTGATCTGGGAAATGTTCCGATTTTCATGGATCGCCGTGCTGTTGGTGGCGGGATGGATGTTCTTGTCGCGCGCAACCAACTGGCGCTTGGCCAAGGC
>JAJPJU010000037.1 GCA_021324035.1 Spartobacteria bacterium
CCGGTTGGAGCCCTCGCGTTGTCCTATTTTATTTTTCACGAACGGCTGACGCACGCACAGATTGTCAGCGCGGCCATTTTGCTGATCGGCGCGTTCCTCGCGATGCAGACAAAGCCAATCGTAATCGAAACAAGCGAAGCGGCCGAAAACATCTAGCGGCTCGTTGGCTTCGCTTAGAGTGATTGCCTCTGATGCTGGATTCTGGATACTGGATTCTCGATCTGGTTATCCAGCATCAAGGATCGAGGATCCAGCATCGTGAACTTAAAAAACTACCTCACATCCCGGCAGAAGATTATCGACCGCGCCCTCGATCGATATTTGCCGAAGGAGAACGTCCGGCCGGCGACGATTCACAAGGCGATGCGCTACAGTTTGTTCGCCGGCGGGAAACGATTGCGGCCGATCCTGACCCTCGCCGCCGCGGAAGCGTGTGGCGGCAAAATTCAAAACGCGCTCCCGCTCGCCTGTGCGATGGAATGCATCCACACCTATTCGTTAGTCCACGACGACCTCCCCAGCATGGACAACGACGATTTCAGGCGCGGCCGCGCGACCTGTCACAAAGTTTTTGGAGACGGAATCGCGATTCTCGCGGGCGACGCCTTGCTCACAATCGCCTTTGAGATCGTTTCCCGGGCAAAGCCTCCTCGCCGTTACGATTCGTTTACCTTGCTTCGCGAGGTCGCGGTTGCGGCTGGAAGCCGGAAACTGATCGCCGGCCAGGTCGCCGATTTGGAAGCTGAAGGCAAAAAAGTCAGCGTTGCTGATCTTCGTTACATCCATCAAAATAAAACGGCCGCGATCTTGACCGCTTCAGTTTGCCTTGGAGCGATGAGCGCGAATGCCACCGCCAGGGAACTCGCGGCGATCACGAAATTCGGACGCGCGCTCGGTCTCGCGTTTCAAGTGATCGATGACATTCTCGACGTCACCCAGACCAGCGAGAAACTGGGTAAAAGCGCGGGCAAGGACGTCGCGGCGCAAAAGGCGACTTATCCTGCGCTGATTGGGTTGCAGAAGTCGCGGGCAGAAGCCAAACGTCTCACCAAACAAGCACACGACGCTTTGAAAGTTTTCGGCAAGAAAGGCGATACGCTGCGCGCGCTCGCGAATCATCTGCTCGAACGCGAATACTAAACTGCCAGCGCCAAATTCGGGTCGATTTCCTGGGTCACGCTCGACTTGAAGCCGTTCTGCAATTTCAGCATTGCCGCGAATGCGATCATGGCGGCGTTGTCGGTGCACAACCACGGGTCGGCGATTTTAAATTCGAAACCGTGATGTTTGCACGCGTCCTCCATTCGCACGCGCAATTGTTTGTTGCAGCTCACGCCGCCGCTGATCGTCACAAGATTCATCCCGTGCTTTTTCGTGGCACCGATGGTTTTCGACATCAGGACGTCAACAATTGCTGCCTGGACGGATGCACAAACGTCCGCGAGATCAGTCCCAGATAATTTGCAGGCCGTCTGTGTCAGACGGTGCTCCTGTTCCGGCGTTTCACCGAAACGCCCTGCAATTTTTGGCAACAAATACCGGACCGCTGTTTTCAACCCGCTGAAGCTGAAGTTTTCGGAATCCGGCATGCTCCGCGGTAAATCGAAACGAGCCGGATCGCCATTGATCGCGCGTTTTTCGATATCGGGGCCGCCCGGATAACCCAGGCCTAACAACTTGGCGATCTTGTCAAAGGCTTCACCGGCGGCATCATCCACCGTCCGGCCGATGATTCGATAGTCGCCCACGTCGCGGACAAGCACAGTCATGGTGTGTCCGCCGCTGACCACCAGCGAAAGATTTGGCCAAATTTTTGTTTCGCCGAAAAATGGTGAAAGCAAATGGCCTTCGAGATGATTGATTGCGAGATAAGGCTTATCGAAACCGATCGCCAAGCCCTTGGCGATCGAGGCGCCGATCATCAAAGAGCTGGCCAATCCGGGACCGCTGGTCGCCGCAAACGCGTCGATCTGGGCGAGGTCGATCTTCGCCTCCCGCGACACGCGCTCGAGCAAACGCGGGCCGTGGACTAAATGGTTTCGTGACGCGACCTCCGGAACGACGCCACCGTATTTTTCGTGCTCCGCGACTTGGGACGCGACTTCGCTCACGAGCAACTCGTGATCTCGCAAGATTGCGACGGCAGTTTCGTCACAGGACGTTTCGAGCGCGAGAATCGTCTTCACGTTGTAGCGGCGGTTGTGTCAAACGCCGAACTAAACAAATAGGCGCTTGGCACAAGCGCCTCTACAACTATTTTTTAATCGCTTCGGGCTTAATCGCGTTCTGCTGCGCGTAGATCATCACGCCTTTGAGCGCGTCGATCGCTCGCATCATTTGAGGATCGTTACTCTTGATAAAACCTTTGTCCTCGTCCGGGCGAATGGTGTCGCCGCTGCTGCGGGCCGTGAACACCAGTCGCTCCTGTTCGGGGCTCATTGGCACTCGAATGTTCGGCGTAACACCGTTCCCGTGAATCACCTGTTTGCTCGGCGTGTAATATTTCGCGGTTGTAAAACGCAAAGCCGACCCGTCCGGCAATTGCATTACATTTTGAACCGAGCCTTTTCCAAATGTGGTTTCGCCAACCACGATCGCGCGATGCAAATCCTTCAGCGCGCCGCAAACAATTTCGGCCCCGCTGGCACTGCCTTCATTCACCAGAACCGCCATTGGAAAATGCGGGCGTTCCTTGGCCGCGCCGGATGTCGAATATTCGCGCTGTTGCGAGGCCACCCGGCCCTGAGTCGAAACCACCTTTGTGTTCGGCGGCAAAAATTGCGCGCAAACATCCACCGCGCTGTTCAGCAATCCGCCTGGATTGTTGCGGAGGTCGAGAATGAGCGCCTGCATTCCCTGCTTTTCCAATTCGTCCAACGTTTTCGAAAGCTCATCCGCGGTTGGCTCGTTGAATTGAATCAACCGCACGTAGGCAATCTTGAACGAGCCGGTCAGGTCAGGATCGAGCAAACGCGCGCTTTTCACGCTCTGCACTTTAATTTCCGCACGCTCCAGTGCGTAATCTTTGATCTCTTTGGTCGAAGGCCGAATCAACATCAGGCTGATTTTCTGGCCGGGCGTTCCGCGCAAATGATTGATCACGTCCTGCAAATCCATTTTCTCCGTCGATGTGCCGTTGATCTTTAGAATTTGATCGCCCGACAAAATCCCGGCTTTCGCCGCCGGCGTGTCTTCCATCGGCGTAACAATCGTGGGCAAACCATTCTTGATCGCCACTTCGATCCCGAGTCCGTTAAACCGGCTGCGGGTATCATCCTGCATGTCGCGGAAATCGTCAGGATCCATGAACTGGCTGTGCGGATCCAGGGAACTGAGCATTCCTTTCAACGCCGCGGTCACCAGATCGTGATAACTGGTCTTGTTTCCATCGACATAGTCCTGCCGGATCAATTGCAGGGCCTTGGCGAAAATGGCGATTTGGGAATAACCGGTATCGTCCTCGTCGTTGGCCGCGCCGAAACTGCGCAATGAAATGCCACCAAGCCCGGCGACGACAACCAGGGCAAAGGTTCCGATGAGAATGCGACGCTTCATTTCCGGTCGAACTGGGAATCGACATTCGCCCATTCCAAAATTTTTGGCAACGGGCAAACCGTCGTCTAAGCTTGCGCCGCTGTGTTCAACACCCTTTGGCCGAGACAGCTCGTTGCCTGCGCATTGATTTTGGTGGCGCTCGCCCTGCCGGCGCCAACCGTCGTTGCCCTCCAAACCCCCGACGCCGAATACGAAGCGATCGCCGAGGAATTCATCAAAGGTTACTTCACTGCCCGGCCGATTCTCGGCACCTCGTTCGGACTACACGAATACGACGGAAAGATCACGGATTACAGCCGTCTGGCTCTGGATGCCGAACTTTCGCGGTTGAAACGCTTTGAGGACCGGCTGGAAAAATTCGAGCTCAACAAACTGAGTCCGCGCCAGTCGATCGATTTGCGAATCCTGCAGGCCGGAATCCGAAAGGAGATATTTCAGCGGGAAGCAATGTCGATCTATGAGCGCAATCCCATGGTTTACGCCCGCGCCGCCGATGTCAGCGCCTACATCAAACGGAACTTTTCGCCGCTGGAGGACCGGGTCCACAGCATCATCGGAATCGAATCCCAGGTGCCCAACATCATGATCGCGGCCAGAACGAATCTCGATCCGGTGTTGCCGAAGCCGTATGTGGAGCTGGCGATACAGATCGCAAGAGCTTCGGCGGAATTTCTTCGAAAAGATCTCATTGAGGCAATCGCGGACCTCAAGGACGAACGGTTGCGCTCCGATTTTCTCGAATCGAACCGGAAAGCTGCGACTGCCCTGGTGGACTACGCCGGCTGGCTCGAGCGTGAACGATCGCCAAAAGCGAACGCCGATTTCGCGATCGGCGAAGAAAAATTCCGGCGAATGCTACGCGAGACCGAACTGATCGACCTTCCGCCGCAGCGACTTCTCGAAATCGGAATCGCCCAGCTGCAAAAGGAGCAAACAGCGTTCACCGAGGCGGCCCAGGAGATCGACCCGGCGAAATCGGCCGTCGAAGTTTTTAAACAAATCCAATCAGAGCATCCGAC
>JAJPJU010000347.1 GCA_021324035.1 Spartobacteria bacterium
GCCATGGCGATTGGGTCAATCGCCGCTACCTAAAAGTGATTGGAGGTAGCGGCCGGTCACCGAGCGGCCATGGCGATTGAGGTCAATGGCCGCTCCCTAAATTTGTTTGAATCGCGGCCGCACTTTTGGGTCCATTCCTAGTAGCGCTTTTGATCGAAAAATTCGCGCGCCTTGTGAAACAAAGAACGCCCGGAGTTCCGGGCTGAAAAAAGAGGAACCATCAGGCCGCGGATTGAAATCGAGTAGCAGCCTGCCATTTGGAGTGAGAAGGCGTGTGCGAATGTCGTTGACGAAAAATTCCCAATCGGCCGGCGACCATTCGACTCCCTCGCGGACTTTGCCAACGCGGTGAAAACAAATCCGGTGTGCAGTCACGAGATCAAACTTGCGGCCGAACTCAGGAAGTGGCGTCAGCCGTTCGATGCGACCAACAATGCGAGGTACGCCAAGCAGCTCGGTTGTCGCGCCGAAGAGCGGTTCAATGTCGGTGTCGAATCCGAGAACGTCGTGCCCGAAATGTTTGCAGACGTAGAGGAAATAGCCTGCGCCTGATCCCAGATCGAGAAGACGCAATGGCGGAGCGCGGTCGAGCCAGAGGTCCTGGGCGCGTTCGACATTGATATCGATCCAATAAACGATGTCTTCGAAACGGTTGATCTGCGGCGAACCCGGCCGGTACGGATATTTGTGGCGCAGATCTTTGAACTGGAGCCAATCGATATCATCCAAAAGGCAGTTCGTGTTGACGGGATGAGTCAATCGGCTGAGATGTTCGGACGCGCTGGCGATGGCATCGCCGGAGAACAGTTTTCGAAGCTTCCGTGAGAATCTCATTGCGACCAGCTAATGCTGCGCGTAAATGACGGACTCTGCTGAGCAGGCGCAACGATGCAACAAGCGAAACGAATTCTTCTTATTGGGCTGGGCCGCTGGGGCGCCAATCACCTCCGCGTCCTCCAATCCATGCCGGTCGAGCTTTATGTGGCCGATACGGATGCCGGACGGCTGAATTCGTCGGGCGCTCCACAAAGTCATCGCGCCTCGGACGCGTCTTCGCTCTTTCCGATCGTCGATGCGGCGGTGGTAGTTACGCCGGCGCAAAGCCATTTCGAAATTTGTCGCGGTTTGCTTGAAACTGGAAAGGACGTTTTCGTCGAAAAGCCGATTACGTCGGAATCGGCCGATGCACGAAAATTGGTCGACCTGGCAAAACGTTCGGCCCTGATTCTGCAGGTGGGCCACATTTTTCGGTTCGATCCGGCATCGGTTTGGATGAAGGACGCAATTGCCCAAGGACGATTCGGAGAGATCAAGATGCTGCGCGCCAATTTCAGCGGCTTTAAACGGCCGCGAATGGACACCGGCGTGACCTTTGCCGACGGCATCCATTTCATCGATCTCTTTCGCTTTTTGCTGGGAAAATCGCCGCGGCGCGTCCATGCCGTGATGAGTAACTTCATGGGGCGCGCTGGCGGCATGGACGACGAGTCGCTGGTTACCTTGGAGTACGATCTTGGCGGTTCCGCTCCGGTGTTGGCAACGGTCGAAGCGGGTTATCACGTGCCTGGAAAAATGCGCCAGCTGACAATTGCCGGCAAAGATTTGTCGGCGGTTTGCGATTACAACGTAGCGCAATACAAAATTAAGACGTTCGAGAACCGGCATGTTGCGGCTGGAGCAGAGATCAAAGCAACGGAAGGCGCAGTCCATCAGCTGGAGTTTCCGCCGGAAGAACCGTTGCGCGCCGAATTGGCGGCGTTTTTGGATGCGATTGAAACCCGCCGTCCGCCGATGGTGGATGGCACCGATGGAATGGAAGCGGTCCGGGTTGTCGAAGCCGCTTTGGAATCGGCCCGGACCGGAAAATGGATTGAGCTTGGCGGATGAGTGAAATGAGAAAAGTCCCGTTATCAAAAGTTTTCGTGAACGACGAAGTCCGCGAGGCCGCTCTTCGCGCAATGAATTCAGGCTGGTACATTCTGGCCAAAGAATGCGAAGCGTTTGAAGCCGAGCTCGCCGCTTACGTCGGAACCAAGGAAGCAGTGTTGTGTTCGTCATGGACGACCGGCGCCCTGATGCTCCACCACGCCATGGGAGTTTGTCCGGGCGATGAGATCCTTGTTCCGTCCCACACTGCCTTTCCCTCGATTGAACCAATGGTTCATCGCGGCGCCAAACCAATCTTCATCGATATCGACGAGACCTACTGTCTCGACGTCGACCAAATGGAAGCGTCAATGACCGGACGGACGGTTGGAATTCTTCCAGTCCATCTGTACGGACATCCCGCCAACATGGACGGAATTTTTCTGGCGGCGAAGAAGCATGGCCTTTGGGTGGTGGAAGATTGCGCGCAGGCGTTCGGAGCACAGTATCGCGGAAAAACCCTCGGATCGCTCGCCCTCGCTGGTGCGTTTTCTTTTTTCCCGTCGAAGAATCTCACTGTAATGGGCGACGGCGGTTGCATCACTACGAACGATTCGGCCCTGGCCAAGAAAATCCGGATGCTTCGCGATCACGGTCGCAGTTCGAAATACGTCCACGACTTTGTCGGTTACAATTTCCGATTCAACGAACTTCAAGCGGCGATCGGACGAGTTGAATTGAGGAATATCGACAAATTGAACGATCATCGCCGCGAGATCGCTGCGCGGTACAGCGAGCGGCTTGAGGGCGTCGTGAGAATTCCGCCGGAACGGCCGTGGGCGCGACACGTCTATCACATGTACGTCATCGCAACCGACCGCCGCGATCAATTGGCGGAATTTCTGAAAGGCAAAGGCATCGGCACCGGAATTCATTATCCGATCGCAAATCATCAACAACCGGCGATGCGGAAGCTTTATTCCGATTTGCCTCAGCTTCCGAAAACCGAACAAGCCGTA
>JAJPJU010000266.1 GCA_021324035.1 Spartobacteria bacterium
AATAATTACGGCCCGTATCAGTTTCCGGAAAAACTGATTCCGTTGATGATTTCCAATGCCATCGAAGGGAAAAAGCTGCCCGTCTATGGCGATGGATTGAACGAGCGCGATTGGATTTTCGTTGAAGATCATTGCCGGGCGCTCGACGCCGTGCTGGAAAAGGGCCGCATTGGGGAAATTTACAATATTGGTTCCGGGCGTCCCGTGCCGAATATCGGAATTGTGCGCGGTTTGCTGAAACTGTTGAATGCGCCTGACGGACTGATCGAATTCGTGCAGGACCGCCCGGGGCACGACCGGCGCTACGCCCTTGATGATTCGAAAATCCGGCGCGAGCTTGGCTGGGAATCGAAGGTCGAACTCGATGCAGGACTGAAACACACCGTGGATTGGTACCGTGCTCATACCGATTGGGTACAGGAAGCCAAGAGCGGCGAATATCAGGCTTACTACGAAAAATTCTACGTAAAACGGCGAGCCACGCTCGCGCAACTGTAAATTTCCTTGAAAATATTCATAACCGGCAAGGAAGGAATGCTGGCTCGCGCGCTGCGGGAAGTACTCGCGCCTCGTCACGAAATCTCCGCCGCGAGCCACCGCGAACTCGATATCACCGACGCCAAAGCGATTGCGCATGCGATTGAAATGGCATGTCCGGACGCGGTGGTGAATGCAGCGGCCTTCACGGATGTGGATGCTTGCGAGAGCCAACCCGAGTTGGCGTTTCGCGTGAACGCCGAAGGACCGCGGAATATCGCTCTCGCCTGCAAACGATTTGGCGTTCCGATGATGCACATCAGCACGGATTATGTTTTCGACGGCGAGAAAAGCGAGCCATATATAGAGGAAGACGAAGCGCGGCCCCTAAGCGTGTATGGTCGCAGCAAGCTCGAAGGCGAGACGGAAGTACGGAAAAACTTGGAGCAATTCTGGATTGTGCGCGTGTGCGGCGTGTTTGGCCCCTATCGCAAGAATTTCGTATCGCTCATCGTTGAACTGGGGCGAAAAGGCCTGCCGCTGCAGATCGTGAAGGACCAACGGTTCGCGCCGACGTACACGTTCGACGCAGCGCTCGGCATCGAACGAATTCTCCAGCGCGGTTCGCATGGAATTTATCATCTGACGAATCAGGGCTTCACCACGCGAATCGATTACACGCGGGAGATTCTGAGGCAAGCAGGCTTTGCAAGCCTTGCGGTAAATCCGATCACGAGCGAAGAAACAAAGCGCCCCGCTCGGCGCCCAGCCAATTCGCAACTGGAAAACGCCCGGCTCAAACGCGAAGGACTTGCGCTGCTCCCTATTTGGCAGGATGCGATACGCCGTTATTTGATCCAGTTGAATGTCACGTCTTAATGTATTGGCCGCATAAAAGGCGACGCGCAGCGACTAATTGAGACGGCAAACGTCGACCGCTGAATTTCGATAGGGGCAGTTGTCGACAGCCGGGCTCGGTTGTTGCAGGACGACCCAAGTGACTCCGTAGGTTTTCTCCAGGCGAGAAAAATCGCTAGCGCCGAAACTTTTCCAGCCGTTCGCGGCTTGCGTCTGCGCCAGGCAATCGTCAGCGAGCGGTAACCACGGATAAAGCGCGGCGGCGCTCCAATCTTTAGTGGAATCAGCCAATCGACTGCGTTCAGCGATGGCGCGGAACCCTTGGTGATCTTCCCCGGGAAGAGCCATGTAATTTGGATCGAGAGCAAAGATGGCGTTTTCTGGAGTATTGGCGCGGATCCATACAAATGCCTGTACCCACGGATTTGTCGGCGTAGCGCCGGGCCATTCGACGTGCCGATCGCCGGGAAAAAGCTGGAACTGCGCAAAAGACATCCCAGCGCAAATGGGAATAAACAGCAGCAGCCAGCGTACCGGCCGATTACGTAGCAGCCATTCACCCAGCATCCCTCCGGCAAAAAGAAATAGAAATATATAGGCTAACTGCAGGCTGCGCATGGGTTGATAGAGCGCGAAGATTTCAAGGCTCCGCGGAATCGTCACGATCAATCCGCACGCGAAGAAAAGCAACCCGAAAAGCAATAGCGCCCAGGGTAAACGCGCCAGCACGGGCTGGCCTTGCTTCCGCGCGATGCGGTTGAACCACCAGAACAGCGCGAGCGGCCCGATAATGCCGAGCCACTCATACCACCGCCAGCGAAGCAGAAAATAGTACGCATGACTTTGCAAAGACTGCCAATAAGCAGCCGACGGCGCCCTGAGCGAAAATCCCGGGATCAGCAGCGCGGCTGAACTGACCGAAGCCAAAGTCAGCGGGTCTCGCCGCTTGTTCAGCACAAGAAGAAGCAAAACAAAAGCCATGCCGAACACCACCATGAGAGGTTGAATGACCGCCGTGAGAACAAGCCATAAGGCAGTGACGAAATATTTTCTTTCAAGAACCGCGTCAATGGCGAAAATAATTCCGAAGGCCGAGAAGGAGCGTGGATTCAAATAGGCGTCAAAAATGTACAGAGCGGTGCCCGCAACGGGCAGCGTGAGCAGCGCCGCGACCATGACAACGGCGG
>JAJPJU010000355.1 GCA_021324035.1 Spartobacteria bacterium
ACGTGATCGCGAATTGTGCATTGTCGAATCCGTGGCCTGGCAATGTGCCTCCAATCCAACGCACTGCGTGCAACGTTGATAGCGTGGTGAGAATCGACTGCAGGTTGTTTTGATTGATCGAACCGGTACTCTTCGCGCGGCTCCATTGATTATTTCCGCCGCGAATCAGTTCGACCTGCTGGTCGGCTTTGATCGTCAGTCGATGAATCTGATCGGGCTTGAAATCGAAAATCGAGAGATCCTGCCACTGCAACGGATCGGTCCAGATTTGATCAAGAAGGGCGCGTCGCACCGTCACGATGAATGGCTCATCGCCAACACGCGCGTAAACATTGTCGCCTTCCACTTTTCCAAATGAGACGGACGCGAACGGCTCTTCCCCCGCCTTGGTCTCGGCCGTATTTTCGGAAGCGAAGGAACTGAAAGTCAGGGTTAATTGCGGTTTATCGAGGCCGTACTTCGCCAGGTCTGAGGCCACGTTTTCCACGAATTTCGTGACTTGCTCATTTTGCAGCGCGTCGATCAGCCGTTGCGCTTCATTTGAGTTCGCCGGCACGTTGTTACGGCTGGCGATTGTCCAATTTTCATTCTTGCGCGCCAAAACGGTTTTTCCTTTGCCAGGCGCGTCAATGGTCACTCGATCCAGAATCTTGGTGTCGATCCGAACGAGATGACGATCGCGCAGGTCATCGGGTTTGCTGTTGAGTATCTCCTCGATTTTCTTCGGTAGTGTGTAGACAAAGCCGCGTGACGCGAACCGGACGTAAACCTGATCTTTCTGTTTGTCCGGAACGCCGCCGATTTGAAGAGACTGACCCGGAGCGCCCGGTTTTTCATCCTGCGCGAAAATAGTGATCGATCCCCGCGGTTCGGCCAAGCCGTAGGGATGCAGATCTCCCTTGTCGTCAGTCACGAATTGTTGAATTCGCGCTGTCGTTACCTGGGCGATTAAATCGCCAACTTTCTGATCGTCCGCACGGGTATGGAGCGGCTTCACAATATCCCAGTGGTCGCCTTTCTTTTGCAGTTCCATTTCTCCAGCCGGTGTTTTCAGGACCACGCGCGCGACTTGGGCCATGATCAGATCGGTGAGCTTTCGGTCTCGAAAATCTTCAGCTTTCTTGTCGATCGCTTTTTTGACCGACTGATTGACCAGGAATGTTTCCTTGGAATTCGCGAACCGGACATACATTTTGCCCTCCAACGCGCCTTCCTTGCCGAATAAAATTTCCGGCGGCGCTTTTTCTCCGGATAACTTCAAACGCAATTTCGGTTGGGCCAGTCCGTAATCGGCGATCTTGCTCTTGTCCGCCTCCATTTCCTTTGCCGAAATTGTTGCGTCCTTTTGCCAGTTCTCGAGATCCGTTAGCAGACTGTTGACTACGGTTGCATCCGCCTGGTCTTTGATCGGGGATTCCAAACGCCACTTGTCCTCGTGGCGGCGGAGATCGATTTTGTCGTCTCCATTTTGGATGGTGATGCCGGTAATTTTGTCCCGGGTGAAATTGATAACATTCTGCGCTTCGCGGGCTGCGTCCGCGGTATTCAAGGCATTGTGCTCAACCAGAAACAGGTAGGCAAAAACACCGCCGGTTATGATCAGCAGGATAAGAGTCGATTTCCACTTCATGACTTGGCCGAGATGGGTCAGGCGCGGCGCTGCCACCACACGGCGGCGCCGATAACCACAAAAACAAATGGGATCAGAACGAGGACGATCCAGCGCAAATTGCGCAACGCGTCCTCATTCAGATTAAAGGTCAGCGTTTTCGGAACTTTCGGCGCGATGCCGATGAGTTGCTCGCGATTCAAAAGCCAGTTCGCGCAACCCGAAATGAAATCGAGCGCCTGTTGGTCCTGGGTCACTGCATTGTCCTGAATAAATGTCGAATTGCTGACTACCACCATTCGCGATGAATTCATCTGAACGCGTTCGTCCGCGCTGCCGCCTTTTTCGATCGAAACGCCAATCGTTAACGGACTGTCCGGCGCTTTTTTCGCGTCGGCTTGAAGTTTGTTCTGATCCGTCGAGTTGTAATCGGTTTCGGCAAAATAGCCTTTTTCGGCCTGGACCAGTGGTTGCAATTGGATATTCGCCGACCGGACACGATCGGGCTCGATCGTTATGGAAGAAGTTCCGCCAAAAAATACTGCTTTAACATCGGCGAGACGTTTCGTTATTGGGCTATTCCCCAAAAAACGCGCGTAAACATCGCGAATCAGCGCGAGTTCTTCGATTCCGGTGCGAACGAATGCCATCAGCCGGTCGTCGTTCATCTTGACGCCAAGCTCATTCAAAAACGCATTCAACTTCGGCGTCTTGGCGGACGGATCGACCAGCAAGAGGATTCGGCCCTGTTTGTTCCAGAAATCGCGCAACAACTTCATCTCGCGATCGGAGAAATCGTACTGGGGGCCGACAATCATGATCGTTTTGATGTCGGCCGGGATCTGGGCCTCGTTGAACAGGTTTAATTCCTGGAACTTGATGTTCTCGTTCTCGATGAAGGTTTTCAGGACCGATATCGGACTCTGTTCTTGTTGTTGCTGCTGCATCATCGTCATCGGCGCCGGCTCTGAAATCGAGGGTTCCTTGTGACCGGTGATGTAACCGATGGCGTTCTTTTTCCCTTCGACCAGATCGATCATCGCGCTGGTAATCGCTTGTTCGCCCTTGAACGCGGTGACGTGCGGGCCTTCGCCGAACGCCATTCCGCTCGAATCGATTTCAGCCATCTCCGACGCCTTTACGGTCTTGTTGCGACCTTCGTAATCGAGCACAAGCAAACTTTCGTCGCTGACCACTTTGTATTTGTCGAACAACTCCTTCGCCCGGGACAAATTGCGCTGCGGATCAATGTTCTCGACGTCGATTTTACCTTTGGCCGCGTATTGATACTCGGTCAGCAAGCTTGCGACGTCGCCACTGATCGGGGTGTTTGGCGAAAAGAAAACGGTCACTCGCATTTTGCCTTTGATCGTGTCGAGAAAGCGTTTCGTCTTATCCGAGAGCGCATATTTCTGATCGCGCGAAACGTCCCAGCGTTTGTAATGGCGGAAGCCGAGCCAGTTTACCGCAGTAATCAGGAAGATAA
>JAJPJU010000078.1 GCA_021324035.1 Spartobacteria bacterium
CTGGCGGACGAGCCGACCGGGAATCTTCACTCCAGCCAGGGTGAAGAAATCATGCAGCTCTTTCAAAAACTCAATGCCGAGGGCACGACCATCATTCAGGTCACCCACTCGGAGAAAAATGCAGGATACGGAAACCGCGTCATCCAACTGCGAGACGGCTGGGTGGTCGAGGGCAAATCTCAACCAACTAACTAAATATGTTCACTACTTGTCGAAATACTCTCGCCGTTTTGCTGATTTCCCTCAGCGCTGCGGTCGCGTCTGAAGAAAACGTTTCCCGCGAAGTCGATGTCGCGCCCGGCGACAAATTGGTCGTCGACGTGGATTTCGGGACAATCCAGGTCGCTGCCGGTGCGGATGGAAAAGTCGCGCTCGACGCGCATCGAAAGGTCCAGTTCGGCAACGAAGCCAGGGAAAAAGAATATCTCGCGGCCGCCCCGATCACGGTGACCAAAGAGGGGAACGTGGTGACGGTGCGGTCTCGTCGCAAAGAATCGTGGACCAGTTGGCATTTTGGTTTCTCAAGAACGGAGGCCAGTTACGTCCTGCACGTGCCAAAAAAATTCGACCTCGATTTGCGGACCAGCGGTGGAGAGATCGCAGCCGTTGATGTTTCGGGAAATCTGAAGGCTCATACCAGTGGCGGAAAACTGGAGTTTGCGAATTTGGAAGGAACCCTGACCGCAGACACCAGCGGCGGATCGATAACATTGGAAAACTGCCGGTGCCCCGCCGAAATCAAGACCAGCGGCGGCCATATCTCGGTTGTGAATGGCACGGGTGCTTTGCATGCCCGGACTTCTGGTGGCCGAATTGAAGTCCGCAATCTCTCCGGCGATGCCGATGTGGAATCAAGCGGTGGCGGCCTCGTTTTGGAAAGAATCAGGGGAACGCTGGTTGGCAAAACGTCGGGTGGCTCAATTCGCACTTCCATTCCCGGTGAAGTTGCGGGCGATATGCAGTTGAAAACTTCGGCAGGAAGTATCGAACTCGCAGTGCCGGAGAATGCCGCGCTCGACATCGATGCTCGAACCAGCGGCGGTCATGTGGTCAGCGAGCTTCCACTTACGACCAGCGATTCAGGCCGGCAACATTTGCGCGGAAAACTTAACGGCGGTGGAAAATCGGTAATCCTCGAGACCTCGGCCGGAAGCATCACGCTTAAGGCTGCTTCCTCCCATCTCGCGGAGCGTTAAAGAAGGAAAATTATGATTCTAGAATCTGTTTTTCAGGATGTGCGCGTTGGAATGCGCAAACTCTTTAAGGAAAAATCGTTTTGCTTCCTGGCGATGCTCGTCCTCGGTTTGGGAATCGGCGGCGCGGTCACTCAATTTACCGTCGTTAACGCCATCGTCCTGCGCGGCTTTTCCTTTCCGCACCCCGAACAGCTGGCCAGCGTGGGGTTGATCGATCCCAAGGCGACCGCCCAGAACAATAACTTTGGAAACGGTCAAATCCCAGCCGCGCAGGATTACGAAGATCTGAAGGCCGCCCAAAAATCGTTCTCGATGATGGCCGGGTATCTTTCCGGATCGACGATCAACGTTACCTACAAGAACAATCCGCAGCGCTATACCGGTGGCTATGTGACGGAGGATCTTTTCAAGATCGTTGGGGTGGCGCCGGTTTTGGGTCGCGATTTCACTGCTGAAGACAACAAACCCGGCGCGGAAAAAACTGTTATTCTGGGCGACGAGATTTGGCACCGCGATTTCAATGCCGATCCGAACATCGTTGGTCAGGGCGTGCGGGTTAACGGCAAGGCTGCCACAGTCATCGGGGTCATGCCCCCCGGGTTCAAGTTCCCGTTCTCGGAGGAACTCTGGACTCCATTATATAACGAGTTCCCGGTGACGCCCCGGGGTGATCTGAGGCTTGGGGCGAACAATAACGCCCCTGCGGTGATGGGCCGGCTCAAGCCGGGCGTCACGCTCGATCAGGTAAACGCGGAGTTCATCGGCCTGGCGCGCCATTTGGCTCAAGACTATCCGAAAACGAACCAAAACTTCACCTCGGCCACCGTTCAACCGCTCGTGAACGCATTCACTGGAGTTCAACTGCGGCAAATCGTGTGGGCGATGCTCGGCGCCGTGATCCTCGTCTTGTTGATCGCATGCGTGAACGTGATGAACATGCAGTTTGGGCGCGCGGCGCTTCGCGCGAAGGAACTGGCGATTCGAGGCGCGCTCGGGGCCACCCGCTGGCGGCTCGTTAGGCAAATGCTGACTGAGAGCTTCGTCGTTGCCGCCTTCGGCGCCTTCGCCGGTGTTGTTCTGGCCTATTGGGGCGTGGACATGTTGGTGCGCGCCTTTAGCGCATCCCCGTTTCCGCTGCCTTATTGGTGGGACTTCTCAATTGATGGACGTGTTCTCAGTTTCACCTTGATCGTCACTGTAGTGGCGACGCTGGCCTCCGGTTTGGTCCCGGCCCTTCTCAGCTCGCGCGGTAGTGCCGCCGAAATCATGAAAGAAGGCGGCCGCGGGAACAGCAGCCGTTTGGTCAACGTTGTTACCCGGATCCTGGTGGTTGGACAGATTGCGCTGACCGCGGCGTTGTTAATTGCGGCGACGCTGCAGATCAAATCGATCCGAAACCAAACCAAACTCGATTACGGCTATGACGAAAATTCGCTTTATGCCGCGCGCATGGCCTTGATGGAAGGCGCTTATCCAACGCAGCAAGCGCGCATGGAGTTTTTCAAGAAAGCGCTTCGGTCATTGCGCGCCGATTCGCAGTTTGACTCCGTCGCCCTGACCAGCCGCTTTCGCATGACCTTCTCCGGAAATGGCCAGTACGAGGTGGATGGGAAAAGTTATCTCACTGACCGCGATCATCCGACGGGAAACTATGAGTCAATTTCCGACAATTATTTCACGACGCTCGGGTTGAAGATCCTGGAGGGCCGCGACTTCACAATTGACGACGCGGATTCAAAGCAACCGGTGGCGATTGTGAACGCGAGCTTTGCTCGAAAATACTGGGGCAATGAAAGCGCGCTTGGTCATCAGATCCGAATTTTTAATCCGGGTAAGCCCGACGTGTGGCGCACGATTGTCGGAGTAGTTCCCGACACTTTGATGCAGGGGCCGTTCGATCAACAGAACGATAACTCTGGATTTTACATGCCGCTTCTCGGAAGCGACCTGATCACCCAATTTTGCACCATTCTTGTCCGGCCACGTGGAGGCGAGCGCGCGGAAACTCTCGGCCCGGCCTTGAGCAGGGCGGTCGCACAACTTGACCCTGATCTGCCAACTTATTTTCCGGGAACGCCGGCGCAGTTTCACAAGGAAATCCTGAACGGTAATCGTGTGATCGCCACCTTGTTCACAATCTTTGGAGTGATCGCTTTCATTCTCTCGGCGGTCGGACTCTACGGCGTGATGAGTTTTTCGGTGAACCAACGGACCCAGGAGTTTGGTATTCGAATGGCGTTGGGCGCGGATGCGAAGCGAATTTTCCGAATGGTGATGACGCAGGGTGCCTGGCAACTTGCCATCGGCCTTTTTGTCGGAGGGGGAGGCGTCGCTCTGCTGCTCGGGGTTGTGGCGGCGGCTGCGTTAAAAAATATTTTGTTCAAGGTCAACGCGCTCGATCCGACCATTTATTTCGCGGTTGGCGGCATGCTCACGTTAGTGGCGGCGATCTCCTGTTTCGTGCCGGCCCGTCGGGCGACCCGCGTCGATCCCATGATCGCTCTCCGGTATGAGTAACAATCAACGTCGCGGATAGGAAAATGTTGGAGGATCTCCGGTTCGCATTTCGGCAGCTCGTCAAAAATCCGGGCTTCACTTTAATAGCGATCTTCGCGCTGGCCCTCGGCATCGGGGCAAACACCGCGATCTTCAGCGTGGTCAACGCGGTATTGCTCAAGCCGCTGCCGTACCCCGAAGCCGACAAGTTGATCGTTCTTCGTGAACGTTCAAACATCTTCGATCGCGGCGCAGTTGGCTACATGAACTGGCTCGACTGGCACGCGAATCAGCACAGTTTCACCGATCTGGCACTCGTTAGGCGGGAAAACTTTAATTTTTCGCAGGGAACGGGGTCGGGTGCGCCTGAACGTATTCGCGGCATTCGAATAAGCTCGGGGTTTCTCTCGACCATCGGACTGAAGCCAATGATCGGTCGCGACCTCCATGCGACTGAAGATGTCGATGGCGCTCCGAACGTTGTCCTGATCAGCGAGAATCTTTGGGAGCGACATTTCGGCCGCTCACCGGATGTGCTTGGAAAGCGCGCGACGATTGACGGCGTCGAGCGCGAAATAGTTGGCGTTTTTCCGGCGCAATTGCAGTTCGGAAGAAATCCGGACGTTCTGATGCCTCTGGGAGAAATCGTGAAGGAACCTGGAATGCAGAGCAGGGACAATCATCAGGGATTTTGGGCGCTCGGGCGCCTGAAGCCCGGCGTTACTCTGGTGCAAGCCAACAGCGACTTGAATGCGATCGCGGCCGATCTCGAAAAGAAATATCCGGACACGAACAGCGGCCGGAGAGTAACGATGCGACTTCTGTTTGAAACCACCGTCGGCGACTATCGAGCGAGCTTAAATTTACTGGTTGCGGCGGTCGTGTGTGTCTTGCTGATCGCCTGTGCGAATGTGGCCAATCTGCAATTAGCGCGCGCTCTCGCTCGCTCGAAAGAGATGGCGGTGCGAGCAGCGCTGGGAGCAAGCCGTTGGGTAATCGCTCGCCAGCTTCTCATTGAAAGCACGCTCATCGCCGTCCTCGGAGCGATCGCCGGGATTTTGCTGACGGTCTGGAGTTTGGATGCGATTCTTGCACTGACGCCCGCCGACGTTGTCCGATTTCACGAAGCGCGCATCGACCTCGGCGTTCTTGGATTCACAACGATCGCCGCGTTGGTGGCCGGCATTTTGGTCGGCGTCTGGCCGGCCTGGAGAATTTCTCACACGGTTTCGCTTTCGATTGCGCTTCATGAGGTCGGCGGCCGCGGTTCGAGTGACGGAGTCAGCCGCCAGCGCATGCGCTCCGGTCTGGTGATTACTCAGGTCGCTCTCGCGATCGTTTTGCTTGCAGGCGCCGGTCTGACCCTGAAGAGTTTTTGGCACGCCCAAAACGCGCCCCTTGGCTTCGATCCTCAAGGCGTAGTGACTTTTCCGATCTCACTTCCGGAAGCGAAATACAAAAAGGACGAACAAAAGGATGCTTTCTGGACGCAATTACTTGAGCGCGTCAAAAATATTCCGGGCGTCGAAGCGGCGGCGATCAGTGCCAACAGTCCATTCGATGATACTGAATGGGACAGTTATTTTCACGTGACCGGCACCGCGCCCTGGCCGCGGGGCGAAGCGCCTACCGCGGAAGTCAGCCCGGTTTCACCGGATTATTTCCGGGTGATGGGCATTCCGATCCTGCACGGCCGGAATTTTGGACCGCAAGATCAACCGGGAGAAAAAGGTCACTCTCGTTCGATCATCATCGACGAATCGTTCGCGAGAAAATATTTTCCGGGAAAAGATCCGATCGGTCAGCACATTGACGACAATCAGACGCTGGATAAGACGGCGCCGCCAATGACGATTATCGGGGTCGTGCCCCGCACGCGAAACGAGTCTCCCGGCGAGGATAATTCGGAAAAACTTCAGATGGTGGAGGAGTATCTGCTGGCGTCGCAGGATCCGGAGGGCGAAAACAATCTGCACATTCGCACAAGTCTTCGCGACATTGCTCCGCTTGTAGCCGCGGTAAAGCGTGAAGTGCGGGCGCTCGATCCGGATCAACCGATCGGACAAATCTCGACCATGGAACAAAGTATTGCCGCGAGCCTGGCCACGCGGCGGCTCACGATGGTTTTGTTGGCAGCGTTTGCTTTTCTCGCACTCGTCCTGGCAAGCGTCGGGTTGTATGGCGTGATGGCTCTGACCGTGACTCAGCGCACCCGCGAGCTCGGCATTCGGATGGCCTTGGGCGCGGAGCGCGCAAATATTTTTCGACTCGTTCTTAGCCACGGCATGTCCCTGATGGTCGTCGGTATTGCGCTCGGTCTTGTCGGCGCAATCGCAGTAGGCCGCGCGCTCGTATCATTGCTTTACAATGTCGGAGCGCTCGATGCCGGCGCTGTCGCGACCGCTGTGTTCTCGCTCCTCCTGGTTGCACTGATCGCGTGTTGCGTGCCGGCCCGGCGCGCTACCCGCGTCGATCCCATCATCGCATTGCGCACGGAATGACCGGACAATGAATCATCTTCGCTTCGCATTCCGACAATTACTCAAGAACCCGGCGTTCTCGGCTGTCGCGATTCTGACTCTCGGGATCGGCATCGGCGCTAACACCGCAATCTTCAGCATCGTCAACGCGGTATTGTTGCGGCCATTGCCGTATCCCGACGCGGACCGCATCATGGTGCTCAACGAATCTTCCGGTCCGGGACAGGATTATTCCGTCGCGTTGCCGGACTACTTTGATTGGCAACACGACACCACTGTTTTCGAACACCTGGCTGCGACTCACAAGGAGTCGCGAAATCTGAGCGGGATTCCCGGCCGTGATCCCGAGCGAGTTTCGTGCGCGTCCGTGACGCGAAACTTTTTCAATATCGTCGGAGTGAGCCCGGAGATTGGCCGGACCTTTACCGAGGATGAAGACAAGGTTGGAGCGCCACCGGTTGTCGTGCTCAGTGACCGATTGTGGCGACGTTCGTTCAACGCTGATCCGGCCGTAATCGGTCGCTCCATCACGTTGCACGATCAGAACTACACCGTGATCGGGGTGATGCCGCCGCAAATGACCTCGCCGCAAGACAGTGACGCGTGGCTGTCGATGACGCGAAGAAGCAACAATCCGGTGTGGCAGTCGAGAGAGATCCATCCAATGATTTACGTCTGGGGAAAACTCAAGCCCGGCGTGACGGTGGAGCAAGCGCGAACGGAAATGAAAGGGATCGCGGCGCGTTTAGAGAAAGCATATCCGGAGACAAATCGTGGGGAGACAGCTGTGGTTACGCCATTGCTTGATAATCTGGTCGGAAAGTACCGGACCAATCTTGGACTTCTGCTCGGGGCTGTCGGTCTCGTTCTGCTAATTGCCTGTGCCAATCTGGCGAATTTGTTTGCCGCACGAGGCGCGGCGCGGTCCCGAGAGTTCGCCATTCACGCCGCAGTAGGGGCGACCCGCGGGCAAATCATCAAGAAGCTTTTGATCGAAAGTTTTTTAGTGGCGGTTGTTGGGGGAGCGCTTGGCTTTTTGATTGCGGTTTGGGTCCGCAACGGATTGGTCGCGCTGAGCCCAGGGGATGTTTCCCGGTTCCGAGAAGTTTCCTTCGATCTGCGGGTTTTGGGATTCACATTTCTGATCGCATCGCTGACCACCGTGTTGTTCGGGCTATGGCCGGCGTGGCAGGCCTCGCATGCTGATGTTCAGCTCGCGTTGAAAGAGGGTTCCGCGGGGAGCGGTGATCCGCCATCCGCCCGGCGGGCGCGCGATTGGTTCGTGATCAGCGAAATCGCGCTGACGCTCACTTTATTGGTCGCGGCCGGTTTGGTGTTGAAGAGTTTCTCGCGCCTGCAATCGCTTTCGCTCGGCTACGAGCCGCGCGCGCTCTTTACTGCACGGTTCGAGCTGCCCTGGCAGAAATATAACGATCGCGACAAGATCAACACATTCGCCACGGCGTTGCTGGACAAAGTGCGCGGATTGCCTGGTGTTCAAAACGCAGCCCTCAGCTCCAATGGCCCGCTCATGGGCGGGTGGCAAACGGGGTTTTGGCGCGAAGAAAACCCGCGCCCACAACCTTCCGATATGTTGAGCAGCGATCTCGAAGTGGTCGCCGGAGATTATTTTTCCACGCTCAAGACGCCGTTGCTGCGCGGTCGCGCCTTTAACAAGCGCGACACGAAAGATTCGCCCCGCGTCGTCATTATCGATCAAGCGATGGCCGAACAATATTTTCCGGGCGAAGACCCGATCGGTAAACGCCTTGGTGTTGATGTAGGCAACGACGGCGAGAGCAACGTCATGAGCGAGATCGTCGGGGTGGTTGCGCGAATGCGGTTTCACGCGGTGGACGAGATGGCGCCGTTGCCGGTGATTTACAGTTCGTTAGGCCAGGCCCAGCGAACCAGCCTCACTCTTTTTGTGAGATCGACCATGGCTCCGGCATTGCTGGAACGCTCGATTCACAACGCCCTCACTTCGATTGATTCCTCGCTGCCGGTTTTTGACCCGCGACCGATGATTGATCGCGTTCAGGAAACCTGGGGCGCCCAACGTTTACTGAGTTTTCTATTTTCTGTCTTCGCCGGGCTCGCGCTAGTGCTTGCGACTATCGGGCTTTACGGATTGCTCGCCTATACCACGCTCAAACGCGTCCGTGAAATCGGTATTCGTCTCGCACTTGGCGCGCGCCCGGCACAAATTCGAACGCTCATTCTTTCCCATGGGCTGCAATTGCTTTTGATCGGGTCGGCCATTGGGCTGGCGACGGCCCTGTTGCTTTCGCGCGCGTTGCAAAGCGTTCTCTTCGAGGCCGGGGGGATCGATCCCCGAATTTATCTCGCCGTCGGCGCGCTCTTGTTCATCGCAACTTTCTTGGCGTCCTGGCTCCCGGCCAGGCGAGCGTCCCGGGTCGACCCAATCGTTGCCTTGCGAACCGAGTAAATTTTCATGAACGATATCCGATTTGCCTTCCGGATGCTGGCAAAGACGCCTGCCTTTACTCTGGTTGCGATTTTTACCCTCGCGCTCGGCATCGGGGCGAACACCGCAATTTTCAGCGTAGTTAACGCGCTTTTGCTCAAGCCGCTTCCGTTTCCTGAGCCAAAGCAGTTGCTTGCTTTCGGGATCACCGATACCCGCGAGAAAAATCAAAGCATGCTCGGTTCGCTTTCGTATCCGGATTTTTTCGACTTTCGCGATCAAAACCAAACCTTGGCAGGGGTCGCGGTTTATCGTGATCGCGATTTTGCTCTTCCCGGACAAGCGGGCGCAACTAGTGTCCGCGGGGTAAAATCGAGCGCGGAATTCTTTGATGTGCTCGGCATCAAGCCGGCGATGGGGCATTCGTTTTCCCGCGACGATGAGCAGGCCGCCGGCGGCGCCGGCGGATTCAAAATAATTCTAAGCGATGATTTTTGGCGTCAATATTTCGGCGGCGATCCAAATGTTCTCGGCCACACGATCGAGCTCGACCAACGTTTGTACACCGTCATCGGAGTGATGCCGTCGCGCTTTCAATATCCGATCCAAAGCGATCCGGTCTCGATTTACGTCACGATCGCCGAAGACTCAGCCACCAGCGATGGCACGAAGCCAGTCACCCAAGAACGCGGCAATCACATGATGGAAGCGATTGCCCGGCTTAAGCCCGGGACCACGATGGAGCAGGCGGAGGCGGATCTGTCCAACGTCGCGGCGAATCTCGAAAGACAATACCCGAATACAAATTCGTATTTCGGGGCGCGTTTTAAACCTCTGCGCGAAGAATTGGTTGGCGATGTCCGCTCGGCACTTTACGTCCTTTTTGGCGCGGTCCTTTGCGTCTTGCTCATCGCCAACGCGAATGTAGCAAATCTCTTGCTCGCGCGAGCGTCCGTTCGCGGAAAGGAAATCGCGCTGCGCGCGGCGGTCGGCGCGAGCCGTGGCCGGATCATTCGCCAATTGCTGACCGAGAGTATGATTCTGGCCGGGCTTGGCGGCCTTTGCGGATTGATTGTCGCACAATGGGGGACCGATGCGCTGATCAAAACCGTGCCGCAAAACATTCCTCGTATCGGCGACATCCGGCTCGACGGCGTTGTGCTTGGTTTTACACTTTTAGTTTCGTTAGGCACCGGCGTCATTTTCGGACTGGTGCCGGCCTGGCAGGCTTCGAGCGTCGATTTGAACTCGTCGCTCAAGTCCGGCACCCGAACCGGCTCCGGTGAGCACAAAAGCCGTTTGCGCAATGGACTGGTGATGGGTGAAGTCGCGCTCGCGCTCGTTCTTCTGATTTGCGCGGGCCTGCTGATTCAAACATTCGCCCGGCTCGGACGCGTTCAACCTGGTTTCCGTTCAGAGCGTTTGCTTACCGCCAGTATTGAGGTGGCCAACACTGCTTATCCCAAGAACGAAAACGTCAGCGCTTTTTACGATCGCTTTCTGGAACGAATTCGCACCTTGCCAGGAGTTCAATCCGCCAGCGCAATCCTTCCCCTGCCTTTGAGCGGCAGGAATATGACGACTGATTTCGATCTTGAAGAACATCCGCTCCCGGAGGGACAACGGGCGGGCTCGCCGGTTCGCGTCATCGGCACCGATTATTTTGCAACTGCGGGAATTCCCGTGCGCCAAGGTCGCGGTTTTGATGAGCGCGACCAATTCAATTCACCGCCGGTCGTGATCGTGAACGAGCGCTTCGCGCAGAGATATTTTCCGGGACAAAATCCGGTCGGCAAAAGGATCAAGCCCGGCGTCTCGGCGGATGATTCGGGCGAGAAAATGCGTGAGATCGTCGCAGTGGTTGGAAATGTAAAGGACACCTCTCTCAAGAAGGAGGATTCGCCGGAGATCTATCTGCCACGCACCCAGATTCCGGTTCGCACCATGTCGCTCGTCGTGCGGACAAATGTGTCTGATCCGAGCACTATCACAACCTCGATTCGCAAGGAACTGACCGCCCTCGATTCGTCGATTCCCTTGCGCAGTGTGCGCGTTTTCGACGAATACATCTCGCGCTCGCTTGCCCGTCCACGATTCAACGCGCTCTTGTTAACCATTTTTGCCGCAAGCGCACTTGTGCTTACTGCCATCGGCATCTATGGGGTGCTCGCCTATTCAGTTGCGCAACGCACTAACGAGATCGGCATTCGAATGGCCCTCGGCGCGGCCAGGTACAACATCTTCAAATTAGTGATCGGACAGGCAATGACCGTTGTCGGGGTCAGCGTGGCGATTGGACTGGTCGGCGCCTTCGCCGCAACGCGTTTGTTGAGCAGTCTGCTCTTTGGCGTCAGCGCGTGGGATCCTTTCACGTTCAGCGCGATCGTGGTTTTGATCTCGTTGGTGTCCTTTCTGGCGGCCTGGCTTCCTGCTCGCCGCGCTTCCAACGTCGATCCAGTCGTCGCTTTACGAACTGAATAACTGCCATGCAAAATCTCCGTTACGCCTTACGAGTCCTGGCCAAACAGCCGCTCTTCACCGCCATCGTTATATTAACTTTTGCGCTTGGGATCGGCGCGAACACCGCAGTGTTCAGCGTGCTTAATGCGGTATTGTTGCGTCCGCTGCCATTCCACGCGCCGCAAAATCTTGTCGCCCTCGGCGAATTCGATATGCGCGAGAAAGCCGATCCTGGAACGGAGATTCAGTCGATCTCCTATCTCGATTACGTTGACTGGCGCGATCAAACGAAAGTTTTCGAGCACGTTGCTGTTTATACAAATCAGAGTGTCGGCACACTGACGGACGGGAGTCAGGCGACCCACGTGCAAGGCGAATCGGTGTCGGCCGATTTGTTTCCGCTACTCGGAGTTCAACCTGTTCTTGGTCGCATGTTTTTGCCGAAAGAGGACGAACCGGGCAATCGCGTCGTCATTTTGAGCAACGAATTCTGGCGAAGGCAATTTGGAGCAGACCGTGAAATTATCGGCCGCAACATCACTCTCGACGGTAAATCGTTTCAAGTGATCGGAGTGATGCCGCCACATTTCACTTATCCGCTGCGATTCTCGAATCCCCCGGAGCTGTGGATCTCGATGGCGCTCTTGCGTTCAACCGACGACGGCTCCCAGCCAATGACCGAGCAGCGCGACAACGATTTCTTCGGTTGTGTTGCGCGGCTGAAACCCGGCGTCTCGATTCGGCAGGCCCAGGCAAATCTCGACACGATCACCGCGAACTGGCATCAACAATATCCGGCCAAACTTAATACCGGCGCGAAAGTCGTGCCGGAACTGAGCGCGATGCTCGGCAGCAGCCACTCTGCGTTGCTGATGCTGTGCGCGATGGCGGGCTGCGTTCTGCTCGTCGCCTGCGTAAACGTTGCCAACCTGTTGCTGGCGCGTTCGCTTTCGCGTAATCGCGAAATCAGTATTCGGGCCGCCCTTGGGGCCGGCCGCAGTCATATTCTGCGACAACTACTCGTTGAAAGTATTTTGCTCGGCGGAGTCGGCGGCTTGGCTGGTTTGGTTCTAGCGCTCTGGGGAATCGATTCGTTGAAAGCGTTTTTGCCGGGCTTACCGCGGATTGACGAAATCTCGCCCGATCTGCGAGTGCTCGGATTTACTGCTCTGGTCAGCGTAGGCGTAGGAATTCTTGCCGGACTACTTCCGGCATGGCGCGCTTCGCATCCGAATCTCGCGACTTCACTTAACGAAGCTTCTCGCGGATCGAGTGAAGGCGCGTCCGGCCACCGGACGCGTGCCAGTCTGGTTGTTATCGAGATCGTGCTCGCGCTCGTTCTTCTCGCGAGCGCCGGATTGCTGGTCGAAAGTTTTCTGCGTTTGCAAAAAGTTCCAGCCGGCTTCGATCCCTCGAAAGTTGTGACTACGCGCATCGCGTTGCCCAGCGCCAGTTATCCGAAGCCACAAGACTCGACCGCTTTTTTCAAGAAATTGCTCGAACGAGTTTCTGTTCTTCCTGGCGTGCAATCCGCCGCCGCGGCCTGGTGGATCCCGCTCAGCGGAAGCGACATCAGTTTTAATTTCAACGTTCAGGAACGGCCGCTTCCGGAAGGCCAGCAACCGGTTGCCCAGGTCAATGTCGTTACACCGGAATATTTTCAAACGCTCCGAACTCCGATCGCACTCGGCCGCGCTTTCAACGAGCGCGATGACAGAAATGCGCCACCGGTGGTGATCGTCTCCGAGAGTTTCGCCAAACAATATTTTCCGGGCGAAAATCCAATCGGCAAGCGGATCATTCCGAACGGATCTGATTCAGACGGCAAACCGCCGGTCCGGGAAATCGTCGGCGTCGTTACCGACGTGCATTTGATCAGCCTGCGGGTCGCACCCGTGCCGCAGATTTACATTCCGCACCAGCAGTTCGCAATTGGCGCGATGTCGATTTTTGTTCGAACCCAGGTCGATCCGGAATCGCTCACCAACGCGTTGCGCCGAACGGTGGCGGAGATGGACAAGGACGTGCCGATTTATCGGACACGCACCCTGACGGATTATATGGCGCAATCGGTCGCGCAACCGCGCTTGAACGCGATGCTGGTCAGTTTGTTTGCAGTGATCGCATTGCTTCTGGCGGCTGCGGGCATTTTCGGAGTGATGAGTTACTCGGTTGCGCAGCGCACCCAGGAAATCGGAATCCGAATGGCGCTCGGCGCGCAGCGTTATGACGTGTTGCGACTCATTGTCGTTCAGGGAATGCGCTTCGTAACCGTTGGTTTGGCTGTGGGATTGATCGGCGTGCTGGTTTGCTCGCGCCTGCTCCAAAGTTTTCTTTTCGGCGTCGGCGCGACTGATTTTCGAACCATGCTCGGCGTGACTTTGATTCTCGCCGCCGTCGCTTTCGTTGCCTGCTTTGTGCCGGCCCGGCGGGCGACGATGGTCGATCCAATCAAGGCGCTACGCACGGAATGAATTTTTCCAAACCTTCAACCTCATCCATCCTATGAACGATATTCGTTTCGCATTCCGTAAATTGCGGCAGTCCCCCGCGTTTACTTCAATTGCGGTCGTGACCCTCGCGCTCGGAATCGGGCTAAACACAACGATCTTTAGTTTGATCAACGATTTGTTTCTGAAGGGCCTGCCCTTCAAGGATCCAGCGCGAGTGGTGCATTTGTATGGCGAGGACAAGTCACGCGAACTAATAGACATCGGTATCGGGGCGCCGCGTTTCTTTCATTTTCGTGACGGACAAACCGTGTTCGAAAGTTTAGCCGGCGAGAATTTCTTTGCTTTTACCCTCACGGGACTTGGAGATGCGGTCCAGGTTTTTGGCGGAAGATTAACCTCCAACTATTTCGATGTGCTTGGGGTTCGTCCAATCCTCGGCCGGAATTTTCTGCCTGAAGAACAAGAGGGCGCGGACGTCGCGTTGATCACAAAGAATTTCTGGGAAAAGCGCATGGGTGGCGATCCGAATGTTCTTGGCCGGAGTATTACACTCGATGGCGTCGCACACACGATTGTCGGCGTTCTACCGAACATGCCGGCGAACTGGTTTGGTGCGAATCCGGTGGCCGAGGTGTGGACCACAAAACCGATTCAACTTCCGGGCTTTAGTTACGAACGCTTAATGCGCGGCACCAGCTTCTTGCGTGTGATCGGGCGGATAAAGCCCGGTGTCACGGTCGAGCAGGCCCAGGCGGCGCTGCCATCGCTCGACCAGAGTTATCGCACTCAATTTTCAAGCAAGATCGACAGCGGCTTCACTACGACTTTGAGAACGCTTCCCGAAGATGTAACCCAGAACATTCGCGCTGGTTTTGTCACCCTGTTTGCGGCGGTCTGTTTCGTGTTGCTTATCGCGTGCAGCAATGTCGCAAATTTGCTGCTGGTGCGTTTCAGTGGGCGCCGGCGCGAGATTGCACTTCGGTCGGCGATCGGCGCTTCGCGCGCGAGCATTGTCCGTTTGTTCGTTTTCGAGAGTTTGCTCGTGAGCTTGATTGCCGGGGCAGTGGGAGCATTTGTCGCCTGGCGATTGGTTCCGTTGGTTCCGGCAATGGCTGCCAACTTCCTTCCGCTGGAAACGGGCACAGTGACAAGTCTGTCACTGCCGGTTCTGCTATTCACCATCGGTTTGTCGATCGTGACCGGGCTGTTGATGGGAGTTTATCCTGCAATCCAGGGATCGCACACAGACTTGGTTGACAGCTTGAAGGAGGGCGGCCGCGGAAGCAGCGGAAGTGTGCGCCAACAACGGCTTCGCAAAATCCTGGTCGGCGCGCAGGTTGCCCTTTCGGTCACTCTTTTGGCTGGCGCAGCGCTTCTCATCACCAGTTTTGTCCGGTTAACCCAACAGAACATCGGCTTCCGTTCGCAAAATCTTTGGACCGGCGCAATTACGTTGCCGATTTCACAATATCCGGACGCGCCATCACGCCAGCGTTTCGTCGAGCAAACCCTCGATGCATTGCGTGATATTCCTGGACTCGAGAGCTCAACAATCAGCGGAGATATTCCGCTGGCTGGCGGCAATCGTACTCTGTATGCGCGCGGGGATCGCGATGTTCCCCCGGTGGAGAAACGTCCGGGAGCTCCAAGCCACGACATTGCGCCGAATTATTTCAAAACTTGGGGCATTCCGCTTCTGGCCGGCCGCGAATTCAACGATCACGATTTGGCCGATGGCCAGATGGTTTGTTTAATCAGCCAGGCCGGCGCAAAGAAAATTTATCCAAACGAGAACCCAATTGGCAAAACGCTGCTCGTCACCAGCCTTGGCGTTCCGTCCGAGATCATCGGAATTGTGGGCGACGTTCGGTCGATCCGGGTGGCGGATGCGCCGGGAATGGAATTTTATCGGCCGTGGACGCAGGAAAACTTTCCGTTCGTTAACGTTGCTGTCCGCAGCAATCTCAAGCCGGATGCGGTGACGAGGCTCGTTCAATCTGCATTGACCAAAGTGAATCCCAATTTGGCGATTGCAGTTCCGCAAAGCATGGACGCAGTGGTTGCCCAAGCGCTTGGCCAGGCGCGTTTGATGACGTGGCTCCTTGGAATTTTTGCCAGCGTCGCATTGTTGCTCGCCAGTATCGGAATCTACGGAGCGGTTGCTTACACCGTCGAACAACGGACTGGGGAAATCGGAGTCCGAATGGCGCTCGGCGCCCAAACCCGCGACGTGCTGCGCTTGATCGTCAACCAGGGCATGAAACCGGTCGTGATCGGCCTCGCCATCGGCATGATGTGTGCCTTTGGATTGGGTCGACTGATCGCGTCCCAGCTCTTTGAGGTTTCGGCACATAACCCGGCGCTCTTGGGCGGTGTGACGATACTTTTGGCGGGAACGGCCTTGTTCGCCTGCCTGCTCCCGGCCCGCCGGGCCGCGATGGTCGATCCGGTCCAAGCCCTCCGGACCGAATAACCCTCTTATATATATATGATCAGCGACCTCCGATTCGCTTTTCGAAGCCTGGCCACGACACCTGGGTTTGCCGCCATCGCCATTCTCACTCTCGCCCTTGGGATTGGCGCTAACACCGCGATCTTCAGCCTGATCAACGATCTTTTCCTGCGCGGTCTGCCGTTTCGGGAGCCATCGCGCCTTGTTCATATTTACGGCGAAGCCAAAGAACGCGGGTTAGACCAGTTGCCGTTTTCCATCCCGAAATTTTGGCATTATCGCGACAGCCAGACGATCTTCACTGACATCGCCGCCGATTGGGGTAACGGCTACATTCTGACCGGGCAGGGCGAGCCGGTGCAAGTGATCGGCGACAATATCACGGCCAATTATTTTGGCGTACTGGGCATTCGCCCAATCATGGGCCGCGATTTTCAGCCGGACGATGAAATGCGCAACAACGTTGCGTTGGTTACCGAAGGTTTTTGGCGGAAGCGGTTGGGCTCGGACCCCAGCGTGCTCGGACGCGCCATCGCGCTCAACGGAGTCGCGACCACGATTGTTGGGGTGTTGCCGAACGTTCCGGTCTCCTGGTTCGGACGAGACACCGAAGTGTTTATCACCACTCCGTTCGACAATCCAAATACAACCCGAGACCGGATGATGCGCGGCTACAGTTTTATGCGTTGCATCGGTCGGCTGAAACCCGGGATCAGCATCCAACAGGCGCAGGCGGCCCTCCCAACGCTCGAACACAGCTATCGGGCTCAATATCCCGAAGCGGCCGATTCGACTTGGACTTCCACTTTGGTTACGGCAGCTCAGGACGCCACCGGCGACTTGCGGCCGGCTTTTGTCACACTGCTCGTCGCCGTTGGCGCAGTGTTACTGATTGCATGCAGTAACGTCGCGAATCTTCTGCTGGTGCGCTTTAGTGGTCGGCGGCGCGAAATCGCTTTGCGAATGGCGCTTGGCGCGGAGCGCCGCAATGTCGTTCGTCTTTTTGTGCTCGAAAGCACCGCGATCAGTTTTATCGCGGGCCTGATCGGATTGGCTCTCGCGCTCTGGATTGTCGATCTCGTTCCAAAACTCGCGACCGATAATATTCCATTGGAAGGCGGTGCTGCCTTGCATTGGCCGGTTCTCCTCTTCGCTCTCGCTCTGTCGTTGATCACTGGGATGGCGATGGGCGCGTACCCGGCGTGGCAAAGCTCACGGGCTGACTTGGTCGACGGACTCAAACAAGCCGGGCGCGCGGTAAGCGGAAGTCGCGGTCAATATCGGTTTCGTCGCGGACTGGTGACAGCACAGGTTGCTCTTTCGATGATTTTGCTCGCGGCGGCGGCGATGCTTATTTCCAGTTTCGTTCGGCTGAGTAACCAGGCCACCGGGTTCAGCTCGGATCACGTCTGGACGGCCGGCATTGGCTTGCCCTCTTCAAGATACCCGGACGCAGACTCGCGCGCTCGATTTATCCAGCGTTTTCTCGGTGAGTTACAAACTGTGACTGGAATGGAATCGGCCAGTATCGCGGACGCGGTGCCGTTGTCCGGGAATTATTCTCAAACGCCTTATGCCCGGCCGGACACAAATCCGCCGCCGGTGATCCGTCGTCCACTCGGGCTGACCCGAAGTATTTCACCAGGGTATTTTCGGACATTGAGAGTTCCGATTCTCGCCGGCCGCGAATTCAACGAACACGACACTGCCGATGGTCCCGGGGTCGTCATTCTGAGCAGCTCGACGGCCAAAAAGTTGTTTCCCAACGAAAATCCGGTCGGGCGACAAATGCTATTCGGCGTCGATAACGGCAATGGCTTGAGTGCGGAAATCGTCGGTGTGGTCGCCGATATTCGTTCGCGTGAACTCTCGCGGGTGAACGAAATTGAATTCTATCGGCCATGGCCGCAACGAAGCTCGTCGTTTTGCAGCGTGATGGTGCGTACATCGATGCCGCCCCAGGCTGTTACTTCGGCTGTGCGAAACGTCCTCGACCAGATCGACAAGGAAATGCCAATCCTTCAGCCGAGCACGCTGGATAACATCGTGACTCAGTCGCTTGGGCAAAAACGACTGACCATGGGGTTGCTTGGAGCGTTCGCCGGACTCGCATTGATTCTCGCGATCGTCGGCATTTACGGAGCCGTCGCCTACACCGTGCAGCAACGGACTGCTGAGATCGGCATCCGAATGGCGTTGGGCGCGCAAATTCAGGACGTTTTGAAATTGGTGTTGCAGCAGGGAATGAACCCAGTTTTCATCGGACTCGGCATTGGACTGGTTGGAGTTTTTGCGACCGGACGGCTCCTGACCGCGCAGCTTTACCAGGTATCTCCAAGCAATCCGCTTTTGTTAGGCCTGACGGCCGCAACCCTCGCCGTCGCCGCGCTGCTGGCTTGTCTGATTCCGGCGCGCCGTGCCGCGCTGGTCGATCCGGTCCAGGCTCTACGGACCGAATAAGTCCTGAGATGAACGATCTTCGTTTCGCTTTTCGGAAGCTGCGCGAATCGCCGGCCTTCGCTCTAATCGCCGTGGCCACCCTTGCCCTCGGTATCGGACTAAACACCGCGATCTTCAGTTTGATCAACGATCTGTTTCTCCGTCCGCTGCCGTTTAAGGACGCCGAGCGCTTGGTCCATCTGTATTCGAACGCGCGCGAACGAAAGTTACTCGAGCTCGCGATTTCCGTTCCACGTTTTCAATATTATAAAGATGGTCAAACCATTTTCGAAGAGTTCGGCGGAGAAAACGTCTCGGCGTTTACTCTGACTGGCTTGGGCGATGCGGCCCACATATTCGGCGGCAGAGTGACCGCCAATTACTTCGATGTCCTTGGGGTGCGTCCGATTCGCGGACGCAATTTTTTACCAGAAGAAGAAGAGGGCGCCGACGTCGCGATGGTCACCCAGAATTTTTGGCAGAAACGAATGGGCGGCGACCCAAATGTGATCGGGCGGAGTATCACCCTCAATGGGGTCGCCCATACGGTCGTTGGTATTTTGCCCGACCTCCCATTTTCGTGGGTTGGCCCGAACTCGGAAATCTGGACGACGAAGCCATATGTCGTTCAGGGGTTGACCTATGACCAGGTGATGCGCGGCAGCGGCATCTTACGCGTGGTTGGTCGATTGAAGCCGGGAATAACGATTGCGCAGGCGCGCGCAGCCTTGCCCGCACTCGAGAAAAGTTATCGAGCGGCGCATCCTGATAAGATCGACAGTTCATCCGTTGGGACGCTGAAAACATTGCCGGAAGACGTGACTGGAAATCTGAGGTCGGCGTTTGCGACTCTGCTCGCGGCTGTCGCCTTTGTTTTGTTGATCGCCTGCAGCAATGTCGCCAACCTTTTGCTGGTGCGATTCACCGGCCGGCGGCGCGAAATCGCCTTGCGAATGGCGATCGGCGCCTCGCGTGGAAGCATCATTAGGCTTTTCGTTTTTGAAAGTCTGCTGGTGAGTGCAATCGCCGGCGGGGTCGGTGCGCTCTTGGCCTGGCAATTAGTTCCGATCGTGCCAAGGATGGCGGCGAATTTCCTTCCATTCGATCCAGACACACGCCTCGAGCTCTCTATCCCGGTGCTCTTTTTCGCTATTGCATTGTCGATCTTGACCGGAGTGGCGATGGGAATTTATCCGGCGCTCCAAA
>JAJPJU010000153.1 GCA_021324035.1 Spartobacteria bacterium
TGGGGATGACTTGGGGGCGGGGGGTGCCGCGGGCTTTAACGGCGTTTTCGGATGCGATCTCGTCGTAATCGATGTTGTCGTTGCCGGTTTTGGCTTTGGAGTTGCAGCAACTGGAATCGCTTTCATCACCCGCGGTGTCTCGCCTGGATCGATTGTTTCGTTGATCACTTCCACCGGCGATTTGGCCCAGGTGACGGGAATATTGCGCTGAACCAAAAGATTCACCGTCGCTATCTCTCGGTGCGCGTCATCGGAATAAATCAGGAATTGCTCGAGGCGCTGCAGCTGGGTGTCGAGATTGTCGAATCCGAATGTAGCCTTGCTGTGGTTTTTATCGGTCACCACCAGGCAATAGCCTTTTGAAAGATCGATCTCGCGAATCTGGAAACGCGTTTGCATGAAACTTCGCGAGCTCAACCGCAATAACTCGAGAGCGGCCTTTGTTTCCGGCGACTCGACGGTCTTTCCGGCTTCGAGCGATTCGCCGGTGCAGCCGACGATCAACGGCAATCCAAGATATTCGGACAACAACTTCTTTTCCTTCATCAAAACGCCGCGGGCATCGATCAAAAACGCGGCATCGGACGCGAAGGGATCGGCAATTTGTTTTTCACTGCTAATCCAGGCGATTGGTTTGCGTTCGACAATGTGGACATCGATTTCGCCCGGCAGTTTTCGGAGGACTTCGACCTCGTCGACCTGAGGCAGTTCCTGCAAGCGATCGTGGACGTGAGCAAGGTTTACCCGGAAAATATTCTGGCCCTCGCGTAAATCAGCCACGCTCAGGATTTGCTCGCGCTGCAAGGTGCCGTCGGTTTGGACGTCGATTGTGCTTAGTTTGTAATCGGGGTTATCGAGAAAGAAACGCTTTGCTGCGAACCTCGCGCCGACATAAATGCCGGAGATCAATGCGAGAACGAGCGCAACCTTGGAAAAAACGACGAGCACTCGCCGGTTCCGATGCGCGACGGCTTTGCGCGAGCGGACTTTGACGTCCAGCAAATGTTGCTGCCGCCGTTGGCGAAAACTGGAGAGGCGCCGGTTGCGCGCGCGTGGTTTTTGCTGTCGCCTCATCGTTTCGCACGCTCCTCTCTTTTGCAGGAAAGTTCGATGATTCGCCGGCAAAGGTCAGGATAGGTAATCCCGGCTACCCCGGCGGCTTCCGGAAGCAAACTTGTTTCCGTCATTCCGGGGATCGTGTTCACTTCGAGAACGGAGGGCTCGCCTTTTTCGGATAAAAGCACGTCCACGCGGCCGTAAACGACAAGACCAAGGGCGCGAAATGCCGCCAGTGCCAGCTCCTGAATTTTTTTCGTCAACGCGGAATCGATTTCCGCCGGACAGACATGCTCGGCGCTCGCGCCAGCCTGCGGATTCAGGAACGGGTACTTGGTATTGAAATCGTAAAAACCGCCCTTGGGAATTATTTCAATAATCGGCAGGGCTTGATCACCGAGGATACCTATCGTCAATTCGCGGCCAGATACAAATTTTTCTATCAACAATTTGCGATCGTACTTCGCCGCTTCTTTTAATGCGGCATCGAGCTCGTTTTCGTTTTTGACGATCACGATCCCAACCGTCGATCCTTGGCGCGCGGCTTTGACCACCAGCGGCACCGACATCCTGGGTCGTTGACCCGCATCAAGCACTTCCGACTCCGGCGTGACGACCCCGTGTTCGAGAAATTTTTGCTTCGATAAGACTTTGTCGAACGCGATGCGACTGGCTTCAACGCCGTCGCCGGTATAAGCAACGCCGCGGTCTTCGAGAATTTTCTGGATCTGTCCGTCTTCACCGAACGTTCCGTGAATGCAGTTGAAGGCGAGATTGACTCCTTCAGGCAGCTCAAAATTTTCGTCGCGCACGTCGACGTCGACCACGTCCAGCCCGAGCGACCGCAGCGCCTTGGAAACTCCGCGGCCAGTTGCGAGCGAAACATTTCGTTCCGAGCCGGGCCCACCCATCAACACCGCAATCTTTTTGGGTAAATCCTTTTTCATACAATCCCCGGGTCCGCTTCTCCCACGATCTGAACTTCAGTTTCCAACTCGATGCCTCGTTTTGCTTTCGCCTCGGTTTTGATTTGATCGATCAACGCCAACATCTCCGTCGCGGTCGCCCCGCCATCGTTGACGATGAAATTGCCGTGTACTTCCGAAACGCGCGCTTTTCCCACTGCGGAATTCTTGAGACCGAGCTCGTCGACGAGTTTTCCGGCCGGGCAGGTTTGCGGGTTCTTGAAAATGCAGCCTGCACTTTTGGCGATTGGCTGGGTGGTGCGGCGCTTTTCCTGTGATTCGTGCAACCGTGCTTCGATTTGGTCGCGTTTGGCCGGCCTCGCCCGAAATGTCGCGGAAACCGCGAAATTCTTTTCGAGAAGGGGAAAATGCCGGTAATGCACTTCGAGTTGGTCGCGGTTTTTGTCGTGCGGATTTCCCTCAGAATCCAGATACCGGATGCCAACGACGGTCTCAAAAGTTTGCGCGCCCATCGCCCCGGCGTTCATTCGTAACGCACCGCCGACCGCGCCCGGAATTCCCTCCATCCACTCCAAGCCGCCGAGGTCCGCGCCCCGCGCCGCGTAGGCAATTTCCTTCAGCTTCGCGCCGACGCCCGCAGTGATTTCGTTGCCATCGATATCGATCTTGTCGAACTCGCCACCGGAAGGGTGAGCGACAACCCCGCGAATTCCGCCATCGCGAACCAGTAAATTGGAACCGCGTCCGATAACGAACAACGGAATATTCTCGCGCCGGCAAAAGCGAATCAGTTCGGCGAATGATTTTTCGGTTCGGGGTTCAACCCAAAATTGGGCCGGCCCGCCAACTCGCAGGGTGGTGTGCTTGGACAGAGGTTCGTACAACCGGATGTCGCCATCCTCGCCGACGATCTCTTTGATTTTCTCCGCAATGACCAGGTCGGCGGCAATTTTTGCTAATTGTTCGTGAATGTTGCCCGCGCCAAGGCTGAGAACGAGATCGCCTTCTTCGAGCATGTTGCCAACATCGCGATGGACCCATTCCAAACGCGGCTGGTAAGAAACGCCGCGGTGACCAGTCGCCGCGATCTCGTCGGCGATCATTTGCCCGCTCACGCCGGGAATCGGGGCCTCGTTTGATCCGTAAACATCGGTGATCACAACGCGATCGGCATCGCCGAAGGCGCGGCCAAATTCTTTTCGAAGCAATTTCGTGCGCGAATAACGATGTGGCTGGAACATCGTCAGCACCCGCTTGCGCCCGACCGATCGCGCGGTTCTCAAGGTTGCCTTGATTTCCGTCGGATGATGGCCGTAATCGTCGACCAACAAAAACCGCGGACTGTCATATTTAATTTCGAACCGGCGCCGCGCGTGTTGAAACTTTGTCAGTGCCTTGGCGATTTTATCGAAGCTTACGCCGAGCTCGGTTGCGAGCGCGATTACACCCAACGCGTTGCGAACGTTGTGTTCGCCCGGAACATTGAGGACGGCTTCGCCAAGTTTTTCTTTGTCGCGATAGACGTTGAAGGTTGAGTTGAAATTGCGAAGCTCGACATCGGTCGCGCGATAATCGGCGGATTCCGACAGGCCGTAGCAAATCGCGCGGTCCAGCGACCGACAAATCCGAGCTGCATGAGGATCGTCCGCACAAAAAAAGATTTTTCCTGTGGTTTGGCCGATCAGCTGATTGAAGACCTTTTCGATGGCCGCCATGTCGGCATAAAAGTCGAGATGCTCCTCCTCTATATTAAGTACGAGGGTCAGCTCGGGGTGGTATAAGGCGATCGTGCCGTCGCTCTCGTCCCCTTCGGCCACGAAATATTCGCCGCGATTGTCCCAATGCGAGTTCGTGCCCAGGATTGGGATCTCCGCGCCGACGTAATGGGATGGATGCAGACCGCCTTCCCGCAGAACGTGAGCCATCATCGCGGACGTCGTGGTTTTTCCGTGCATGCCGACAATCAGAATGCCGCGCTTGCCCGATATTATCGCGGCCAACGCCTCTGCGCGGCGAACAGTTCGCTTCCCGCCGTCGCGCGCAGCTTTCAAGATCGGGTTCTCGGGTTTGATCGCCGACGAGAAAATAATCAACTCGGCGTCCTGCGCGTCTTCGGCGCGATGTTGCCGGTAAAATTTGAGGCCGAGTCGCTGAAGCCGTGCAGTTTCCTGGGAATCGAGTTTGTCCGAACCGCTGACCTCATGTCCCAGTTGCAGCAA
>JAJPJU010000097.1 GCA_021324035.1 Spartobacteria bacterium
GACGGGGGCGAAGAGGTCGCCCATTTTCTGGACGCGGGCCACAGTTTGATCGGACCGAAACTTCAACAAATCGGCTTTTTTCTTTTTCAGGCAGTTTTCAACTTCGTCCCAGGTCACGGGCGTTGAAACAGTCGGCTCCTCCTTGGCGCGCAAGCTGTAAACGCACACCGTGGTTTTGTGTTCGTCATTCTGGCTCCAGTCCACGAACACTTTGTTTTTTCGCAACGCCTTGGACATGTTCGACGTCACGAGATTGCCGTGTTCGCCTTCGAGCAGTTGGGCCAGGGCCCGCGATAAATCTTTGGTTTGATCGAACGTGACCGGCGTATTCAGTGGGACGTAAACCTGCAATCCTTTTGAGCCGCTGGTCTTTGCGAATGATTTTAATTTCATCGCGCCTAACAAATCCCGCAGCCAGATCCCAACCTGGCAGCATTGGACGATGTCGGCCGGCGCGCCGGGATCGAGATCGAACACCATCATCGTTGGCCTGGCGACGTCCTTCTTTTTCGCAAGCGACGTGTGCAGCTCAAGATCGGCGAGATTCGCGGCCCAGACCAATGTCGGCAAATCCTGGGCCAGGCAATAATCCATCATTCGATTGTTGCCTTCGCTCCAGACTTTCGCGGTCTTCACCCATTTTGGCCGATGCGTCGGACAATTTTTTTCGTAGAAAAATTCTTTGTCCACCCCGTTCGGGTAACGCTTCATGGTCAGCGGCCGATCTTGAAGATGCGGCAAAAGCGCCGGCGCAATTTTGATGTAGTAATCGATCACCTGGCCCTTGGTGAATCCGGCTTTGGGATACAGCACCTTGTCCAGGTTTGAGACCGACAGTTTCTTTCCCTTAACAACGAGCTCGGCTTTGGTCGACATCTCAGGAAACGTCGAACACCGAACGCTGAACGTCCAACGTCGAAATGCAGAATTCTGAATTCGATGTTCGGCGTTGGGCGTTGGACGTTCGGCGTTTTCTTGCGCTTCACGCAAAAAAGCGTTCGGGCGAGAGCATCGGCTGCGGTTTGCAGATTCGGGCCACGCAATGTTCCCAGGTTTCGTGCCCGCTCAGGATCTCGATTTCGACGCGCATGAAATAAATCGGCACCTTCACTTCGGCTTCGGGCAAGAGCGGCATTCGAACCGCGTCCTTCTCAGTGGTGACGATCATCGACAAGTCACGCCGGATGCAGCGATTCATAAAGCCGCGGATCTCGGTTTCAGTGAAATAATGGTGGTCGATGTAACGCAGTCCGAGATTTACGTTCGCCCCGAGTTTTTTGAGCGCGCCTTCAAAACTCTCGGGCACCGCAATCGCGCAAATCGAGCCAATGAACGCGCCGCGCAAACGATCAAGCATGATTCGCTCGCCCGTATAAATGTTTTGGAGGTAGAGCGGACGATGCGCGCATTCGATGATTTCGGCGGTGCGATTGTAACGCCGAATGCGCTCGATCAGCTGATCGTTCGGTTCGCCGGTGTTCTTGGTGATGAAAATGTAACTGGCCCGCCGCAAATTCCGCGGCGGTTCGCGCAACGTTCCGCGAGGAAGCAGGAATTCATTCCCGAACGGCGCCTGCCGGTCGATCAACACGATATCGAGGCGGTGTTTGAGATGTAGATATTGCAGGCCATCATCGAGCAACAACGTGTCCACTTTCCAATTGTCGATCGCGAACTTGCCGCTTTTGACACGGTCTTTATCGACCAAAACGATCACGTCCTTCAAATTGTGCGCGAGCATGTACGGCTCGTCGCCGGCGGTGAGCGAATCGAGATGCAACGTTTTTCCGTCAGAGACAACGCGCGGCGGCTCGAGCTCTTTGCTGACAAGTCGTTCGAACCAGTTGCGTTTGGCAGGTTTCGGGACGCTCTTGTAACCGCGGCTCAGGATCGCCACCCGGCGCCCGCCAACCTGGAGCGCGCGCGCGAATTTTTCGACGACTGGCGTCTTACCGGTCCCTCCGACCGTCAAGTTTCCAATGCTGATGACCAGACAACCGAGTGTCCGTTCCCGAAGAATACGCTTTCGATACAAGTAGAGCCGGAACTGAACAATTCGCTCGTAGACAAATGAGAGGGCGTAGAGGACACCGCGCAAAACCGCGGCCCGAAATCCGCGACGGCGACCGAGAACAACGTCGATGCCGAATTCCTCTAAATTTTCAAGACGGCGGCCCATGGGATCAGTGACCAGTGACGAGCGACGAGTGACGAATGCGAACGCCGAGATTATCTGCGCTCGTTATGATAATTTCCGCGTCCGTCTTTGACGCGCGTTTCATTGCCATCGCGATTTTTTGCGGATTGCGCAAAGTCACGGCACAGATGGTTGATCCCGAACCGCTCAAGAACGCGCCGAGGGCGCCGGCGGTTTTTGCGGCCGCAATTACCCGGGGAAGAAACGGGATCAGTTTGGCGCGGAACGGTTGATGAAGGTGATCGGCAAAAAGGCCGCTCAGCTTTTCGTAGTTGCGGGAGGCGAACGCGGCGGCGATCGCAGCGGCGTTACCGGCGCTTTGGACTGCGCCAAGTCTCGAAATCTTTGATGGGAGGATTTTCCGCGCTTTGGTGGTTCGAATTTCAAAGTCCGGGATCACGAGAACGAATTTTAGCTTCGACGCGACGGCAAAGCGCTGAACATTTTCGCC
>JAJPJU010000354.1 GCA_021324035.1 Spartobacteria bacterium
AATTGGACCGAATGCGCTGGTATAAGTTACCGGGTTCGATCGCGGCGTGCGGCCGATGGCGCTCTGATCGATCACAATCGCCTTGTCGATTTGTTCCACTCCACGAAGCGCCTGAAATGCCCCCGGCCTTTCTTTCGAGTTATAAAACCGGCGAAACAGCGCGCGCCGGAGAATGTCGTCGACCAGCGTCGATTTGCCGCTGCCGGACACGCCGGTCACGCACGTAAACAACCCCAGGGGAAACCCGACCTCGATATTCTTGAGATTATTTTCCGTCGCGCCCTTCAGAATGAGCCAGCCTTCTTCGTTCTTATTGGCTTTGTTTCGCGGGAATCGCGGTTTCGTTCGATGTTTGGGAACGGGAATGCGCAGCCGGCCCGACAAATAATCCGCGGTTAGCGAGTTCTGGGCGCCGAGAATTTCGTTCAGTTTGCCCTGGGCCACGATCTCGCCGCCGCGTGGGCCGGCGCCCGGACCAAGATCGATAATGTGATCAGCCGCTCTAATCGTTTCTTCGTCGTGCTCGACGATAATTACAGAATTACCAAGGTCGCGCAGTCGGCGCAACGTTCCAAGCAGCCGCGCATTGTCGCGCTGGTGCAAACCAATGCTCGGCTCATCCAGCACATAAAGAACACCGGCCAAACCCGAGCCAATTTGAGTCGCGAGCCGAATCCGTTGGGCTTCGCCACCGCTCAGAGTCCCGCTTTCGCGATTGAGGGTCAGATAACCAAGGCCGACCTCGACCATGAATTGCAAACGGGACTGAATTTCTCGAACCACGTCGGCGACGACTTTCTTCTGCGCCGGGTTCAACTCGAGATTGTCAATGTAACGCGCCGCGACTTCGGTGGTTTGCTCGCTGAACTGATGAATGTTCAGTTCGCTCCCGGTCTTGCTCTTAATCGTAACAGCAAGGATTTCGGGTTTCAGCCGCGCCCCGCCACAAACTTTGCATGGCACCCGGGTCATGAACGCGCGAATCCGGTTACGGGTGAACTCGCTTTGCGTCTGTTCGTAAAGTCGCTGCATTTGCGGCACCAGACCCTCGAACGGCCGTTCCTTTTCGCCGCCTGCTCGCGATTTATCGGAGTTGCCGCTGAAATTCATTTTGATCGGCGTGCCGTTGGTTCCGAAGTAAAGCGCGTTCTTAAATCCTTCCGGCAGATCGGCAAACGGCGCTTCTTCGTCGATCTGAAAATGTTTCACCAGAGCGCCCTGCAACTTGTGATAGTAGGCCCGCATCCGTTTTGTTCCGCGTCGCCATGGCGTGATCGCGCCCTCGGCAATGCTGCGAGTTTGATCTGAGATCATCAAATCGGGATCGAGCACCAGTTGGGTTCCCAGCCCATGACACGCCGGGCACGCGCCAAGATGGCTGTTGAACGAGAAATGTTTCGGGGTCAGTTCGCCCAGCGAAAAATCCGAACCATCGGCGCTGTAATTGGTCGAATAGCGAAGTTCTTCCCAGTCGCATGATTCGATGTTGGATGTTGGACGTTCGGCGTTCGATGTTTTCTTCTCCTTCAGAATCGACAATTTGTTTTCACCCCACCGAAGAGCGGTTTCGACTGAGTCCGTTAATCGCACGCGAATTCCTTCCCGAACCACCAGGCGGTCAACGACCGCTTCAATGGTATGTCGCGCGTCTTTTTTCAGCCGAACCGGATCGGGCCGGTCGAGTTCGACAATCTCTCCGTCGATGCGGGCACGCACGAAACCCTCGCGTTTCAGCCGTTCGATAACGTCGCGAAATTCGCCCGATTGGTTTTGAACCAGCGGCGCAACCACAATAATCTTGCTGCCCGGCTCGTAAGCGAGGATTTGATCGACGATTTGCTGAGCGGTTTGCCGATGCACCGGTTTACCGGTTTTGGGATCGTGCGGCTGGCCCACTGCCGAAAACAGAACCCGCAGATAATCGTAAATTTCCGTTGTCGTGGCGATGGTCGAACGTGGATTTGCGCCGGCGCTGCGTTGCTCAATGGCGATCGCTGGCGAAAGGCCCTCGATAAAATCCACGTCCGGCTTTTCCATTTGATCGAGGAACTGGCGGGCGTAGGCGGAGAGGCTTTCGACGTAGCGGCGCTGCCCCTCGGCGTAAAGGGTGTCGAAGGCGAGCGACGACTTGCCGGAACCGCTCAGGCCGGTGATTACCACGAGCTTCTCCCGCGGTAATTCGACGTGAAGGTTCTTCAAATTGTGCTGGCGCGCACCACTGATCTTGATAACTTGCGCAGGCATCGGAACGACAAATCTCGAACCTTTTAGTCAAGCACAGCCGAGCGTTTTCTCCAGCGAAATTCCCGATTTATGAACGAACCAAATCGCCCGCTCTCTCCCGAAGAGGTGATCGAGCTGCAAAAGAAATTCAGCGAGATCAAACATGGCATCAATAACGCGCTCGCGGTCATGATGGCGCTTTCTGAAATGTCTCAACGCCGTCCGGATTACGCCGAAAAACTGGCGACCACGGTGCTGGCCAAGGCGCCCCAAATCGTTTCCAATTTGCAGGAATTTACTCAGCTCCTGAACGAAAAGGCCGGGATTAAGCCCGCCACCGTGGGCGAATCCAAGTAACCGGACCTTAACGCCTCGCGCGCAATGGACGCGGTGTCGAGCAAACGAATCCTCATCGTCGAAGACGAAAAGGACGTCGTCGATCTGCTCACTTTAAATTTGCGAAAGGCCGGAGGATTCACGATCGCGACGGCGAGCGACGGAGCCGCTGGGCTCACTAAAGCGCGTGGCGAGAAACCGGATTTTATCATTCTCGATCTGATGTTGCCGAAGATGCCGGGGCTCGAAGTTTGCAAATTGCTCAAGAGCGACCCCGCTACCCGTCACATCCCGATTCTCATGTTGACCGCGCGCGCAGAAGAGATCGACCGCATCGTCGGTTTGGAATTTGGCGCGGACGATTACGTGACGAAGCCGTTCAGTCCTCGCGAAGTCATTTTGCGAGTCAAAGCAATTCTGCGTCGCGGGGCAGCCGATGAGACGGCGGACCGGCTTTCGGCCGGGCCAATCACCATCGATCCTTCGCGTCACGAAGTTCTGGTCGACGGCAAGCCGGTCGATCTAACCAGTCTCGAATTCAAGCTCTTGCGCACCCTAATGCAGCGACGCGGACGGGTGCAGGAACGTGATCGCCTCCTGAATGAAGTCTGGGGCTATGAAAGCGTGATCGATACCCGGACGGTGGATACTCACGTTCGACGATTGCGCGAAAAACTTGGTAAAGCCGGAGATATTGTCGAAACCGTGCGCGGTTTTGGTTATCGTTTTCGCGAAAAATGATGGCCTGGATTTTCGTCATCGGAATCACTGGTTTGCTGCTATTCGCCGGCTTCCGAGTTTTTCGAAGGTGGATCGCGCCATGGCGGGAAATCGATGATCTCGTCAGGACAGTCGGGCGCGGCGAGCAACCGCGGACGTTTTTGATCGAGGGCGGCAGACAAGCGCAACGGGTCGGCGTTGCCCTGGAGGAGATTCTATTGCGGCAACGCCAGCTCGACCGCCAAATCGGCGAACGAGAGTCCGGCCGGAGAGCAATATTGTCAGCAATGCAGGATGGATTGCTCGTCGTCGACGGCCAGAGCCGTGTGACTCTGATGAATCCCGCGTTTTCGCGTTTGTTCGAAATTGGAGAGGATTCGTTAGGCTCGCCGCTCCTGGAGACCGTGCGCAATCCGGCGCTTGAAAAGATTATTGCTGAAACCTTGGAGCACCGAAAGACGAGCCATGGTGAACTGTCGATTGGCAGGCGCGAATTTCAGATGACTTCGGTGCCGATGGGCGCCGAGACCGGCACTGTCCTTGGCGCGGTGGTTTTATTTCACGACATCACCGCTTTGAAGCGTGCCGATGAAATGCGGCGCGATTTCGTCGCAAACGTTTCTCATGAACTCCGCACGCCCTTATCGATCTTACGCGGCTACATCGAGACGTTGCTGGACAGTCCAACAATGACCCGAGGCGAAACGATCCGCATTTTGGAAGTGATGGACCAGCATTCCAAACGGCTCGGCCTGCTGGCGAACGATCTCCTGACTCTGGCCCATCTCGAATCCGGCGGCTCGAGCCTTCAATTGAGCGAGGTCGATCTGCTCCGGTTTCTTTCCGAGCTCGTTCGGGACTGGGGCAAAAAATTTGTGACCAAGAATTTGGAAACGGTCGTCGACGTATCGGATGATTGTTCGACGATTCGCGCGGACGAGCAACGGTTGCGCGAGGTTTTCGACAATCTGCTGGATAACGCATTGAAGTATTCGGACAAAGGCGGCGCTATCCGCCTCGCCGCTGACCGGCGCAACGGCGAGATCGCTTTGAGCGTAAGCAACAAAGGCGTTGAAATTAGCCAGGAAGATCTGCCGCGAATTTTCGAACGTTTTTATCGCGCAGACAAGGCCCGCAGCCGTGAACTCGGCGGCACGGGCCTCGGATTATCGATTGTGAAACATATCGCTCAATTGCATGGCGGCCGGGTTGAAGCCGAAAGCGAACCCGGAAAAGGAACGACCATTCGCGTGGTTCTGCCTGTCGCGGCGCAGTCCAACACCGCTGTCACACAAACGTAACAGTAAACGTTTTGACCGGCTCGAGTCCGGTGCGGCACTTTCGCCGCATGACAAAATCTTTCCGATTCGGTGCCAAACTTTTGGGACTCACCATCGCGCTTGGGCTGAGCGCGAGCGCTTCGGCGCAGTTGATGATCAACGGAGCGGGAGCAACCTTTCCCTATCCAATCTATTCCAAGTGGTTCGACGCCTACACCAAAGTCGACCCTTCGGTCCGGTTTAATTATCAATCGATCGGTTCCGGCGGCGGCCAAAAGCAAATCATGGCGCAAACGGTGGATTTCGGGGCCTCCGACGGACCGATGAGTGATGACAATCTCTCGAAAGCTCCCGGCAAACTCCTGCATATCCCGACCGTAGCCGGCGCCGTAGTGATGACCTATAATCTCGCCGGCAATCCCGCCCTGAAGCTTGATGGCCCAGTCATCGCCGGGATTTATCTCGGCCAAATCAAGAAGTGGAACGATCCAAAACTCACCGCGCTAAATCCCGGTGTAAACCTTCCCGATCAGGAGATCGTTGTTGCCCATCGTTCTGACGGCAGCGGGACAACGTTTATTTTCACGGATTATTTGAGCAAGGTCAGCGCAGACTGGAAATCGAAAGTCGGTAACAACACTTCGGTTAATTGGCCAACTGGAATTGGCGGCAAGGGCAATGAAGGCGTCTCCGGCCAGGTAAAACAAACGCCCGGCGCCATCGGTTACGTTGAGCTCATTTACGCGATCCAAAACAAAATGCCCTACGCCGATCTGAAAAACGCAGATGGCGGATTTGTGAAAGCAACCCTGGAATCGGTGACCGCTGCTATGGCCACCGCGCAAATCCCTGACGATTTCCGCTTCTCAATCACAAATGCGCCAGGCAAAGACGCCTACCCAATCGCCGGCGCGACGTGGTTGCTGGTTTACGCAGAGCAAAAAGACGCGACGAAAGGAAAGAAGCTGGTCGAATTTTTGAAATGGGCAGTGAGCAAAGGCGAAGGCATGGCCAAGGACCTGGACTACGCGCCATTGCCGGACAGTTTGCAGCAGCGGGTATTGAAACGGATCGACGAAATCAAACTCTAGTTCATAACCCGAGCCCGCCGTTTTTTTACAGCTTTATGCCGGTCGCCACAGCAATGCTCGAAGATCAGGATTCCGCAGCGTCGCGGATGGCTGCGCCGTCGCGCTTCGGCGACAAGGCGTTTGAGTGGCTCACCCTCGGAATGGCGCTCGCCGTCATTCTCCTGGTGTTCTTGATCGGCTGGCAACTGGCCCGCGGCTCGACCCTGGCAATCCAAAAATTTGGATTTCACTTTCTCACGACATCGACGTGGGACCCGGTGGCGGAGCAATTCGGCGCGTTGCCATTTATTTATGGGACGGTTGTCTCGTCGCTCATCGCCCTTCTCATCGCTGTGCCGCTTAGTATTGGTACTGCTGTTTACCTGACCGAGCTCGCACCGCTCTGGATTCGACAACCAATCGTGTCCCTCGTCGAAATGCTGGCCGCAATTCCGAGCGTGATTCTTGGATTGTGGGGAATTTTCGTAATGATTCCGTGGTTGCGCGATTACCTGTTTCCTTTGCTGAAGAAACTCTTCGGATGGACGCCGTTTTTTACGGGCCCGATCTACGGAACGAGCATGCTCGCAGGCGGCATGATTATCGCGGTGATGATCCTGCCGATTATCACATCCGTTTCGCGGGAAATTTTGCGGAGTGTTCCGAAACTTCAACGCGAAGCCGCCTATGCATTGGGCGCGACGAGGTGGGAAGTCACCCGCATCGCCGTGCTCAGTTACGCCCGCAAAGGGCTTTTCGGCGCGGGCATTCTTGGTTTGGGCCGCGCTCTTGGCGAAACCATGGCGGTCACGATGGTGATCGGCAACACCCCGCAGATCGCGGTGTCCCTTTTCAAGCCCGGTTACACGTTAGCCAGCGTCATCGCGAATGAATTTACCGAAGCGACTTCAGATATTTACCTGCAGGCATTGTTTGAGATCGGGCTGGTCCTTTTCGGGGTAACGATTGTGGTCAATCTCCTGGCCCAATTGCTCCTAAAAACGATGACCACAAAAACAGCCACCCGGGCAGTCCAATAACGATGCATTCCAAAGACAAAGATCGACACCGTTGGCGCAAATTTAAAAGCGGGCTGGTCTCTTTCGGAACACTCGCAGCCGCTGTTTTGGTGATCGCGCCACTCGGCTTGGTTTTCTTTCATTTGCTGGTAAATGGCGCCGGCGCCGTGAATTGGGATTTCTTTACTCAACTTCCGAAGCCGGTTGGCGCGCCGGGCGGCGGAATGGTCAACGCAATTGTCGGATCGCTGGAACTACTGGCGCTTGGGTCCGCAGTCGGAATTCCAATTGGTGTCCTCGGCGGCGTTTATCTCGCAGAGTACGGATCGGCTCGCGGCAACGCCATGTTGCGTTTCATCGCTGATGTTCTGAATGGCGTGCCCTCGATCACCTGGGGGGTGGTTGTTTATGGATTGGTTGTCCTTCGCTTTAAGGGTTTTTCCGCGTATGCCGGTGGACTTGCCCTCGGATTAATCATGATTCCACTCATCCTCCGCACCACCGAAGAGGTCATTCTCCTTGTGCCGAACGGCTATCGGGAAGCGTCCCTCGCGCTGGGAATCGCTCGTTGGAAAACAATCGTCAACGTCGTGATGAAGACTGCATCGAAGGGAATTATCACCGGCATTTTGCTTGCCCTCGCTCGAATCGGCGGAGAAACGGCGCCTCTGTTGTTCACCGCATTCGGCAATCGTTTCTGGAACCACGACCTCAGTCAGCCAATCGCAGCGCTTCCATTGCAAATCTTCACTTATGCGATCTCGCCCTACGACGATTGGCACCGGCAGGCGTGGGCAGGCGCGCTCGTGCTCGTCATGGGAATTTTTTGCATTAACGTCCTGGTGAGGATTCTCACTCGCGACCGCGCTGGAACCTCTACGTAAGAATTCTCATGATTAACCTGATTATGGCTGCTCCGGATCCAATCGTCCTCGAAACAGATGACCGAACACCGGAGTCGGCCCTGGACTCGGACGAAGTCCGCCTCACCTTCGAAGTCCACAACTTGTCGATTTGGTACGGAGACAAGCGCGCAATCGACAGCGTGACACTCAACGTTCCATCAAATGCAGTCACGTCTATCATCGGCCCGAGCGGCTGCGGAAAATCCACATTCCTTCGCTCGCTTAACCGCATGCATGAACTCGTTCCCGGCACCCGCGTCGACGGAAGTGTGTTGCTGCTGGGCGAAAATCTGTACGCGCCCGACGTCGATCCGGCGATTGTGCGGCGTCGAGTTGGAATGGTTTTTCAAAAATCGAATCCGTTTCCGACAATGACAATCGGAGAAAACGTAACCATTGGCCTGAAGCTAAATGGTGTCCGCGATCGAAAGTTTCTGAATGAGCGACTGGAGAAATCGCTCCGAATGGCTGCGCTTTGGGATGAAGTTAAGGACGATTTGCACAAAGCCGGCACGAGCCTGTCCGGCGGGCAACAGCAGCGGCTCTGTATCGCCCGCGCGCTGGCGGTAGAGCCGGAAGTGATTTTGATGGATGAGCCTTGCTCGGCCCTGGACCCGATTGCGACCGCCAAGATCGAAGAGCTGATTCACGAGTTAAAAAAGAATTACACGATCGTGATTGTGACCCACAACATGCAACAGGCCGGGCGGGTTTCGGATTACACCGCGTTTTTTTATCTCGGGCGACTGATTGAATTCGGACCGACCTCGAAGATCTTCTCCAACCCGAGCGATAAACAGACCGAAGATTACATCACTGGGCGATTTGGATAATAAACGACGAAAGCTCGAATGGTTACGCCAAAACATATCCTTGGAAATTTCGATGAAGCGCTAAGCTCATTGCGAAACAACGTCTTGATGATGGCGGGCCTGGCCGAGCGCACGCTCGATCGCGCCATCCGCGGGTTGTTGCAACGCGACGATAACCTTTGCGTCACCGCCATCGCGGACGACGAAGAGATCGATCAACTTGAAAAGCAGATCGACAAGGATGGGGTGGACGTGTTGCTGCGATTTCAACCCGTGGCGTCCGATCTTCGGCGCGTGGTCGCGGCCATGAAACTGTCACCTAACGTCGAGCGCATTGCCGACCAGGCGACCAACATCGCGCGACGCGCCCGGAAGTTGAATAAGCACGCTCCGCTGCCGGAGGTTGACTTAATCGTTCCGATTCAAGCCCACGCGATGTCGATGTTTAAGGACAGTATTGATGCGTTTACTCGAGAGGATGTCGAGCTTGGCCGGGCAGTGGTCGCGCGGGACAAAGATCTCGATCTTATGAATAAGAAAGCGGGCCGGCTGTTGACCGATCGAATGGCGGAAGACCCCAAGCAGTTGCGCGGTTATTTGAACCTCATCTTTATTTCCCGCTGCCTGGAGCGGGTGGGCGATCATGCCACCAACATCGCCGAGGACGCGGTGTATGCCGCTGCGGCCGAGGACATTCGCCATCAAACTGCCACGGTCGCGACTTAGGGATCTCATCCCGCTTGTCATGCCGGGCTGATTGCCCATCTTTGAAAGATGCCGCAGGCGCAATCAAGGGCCGAAATCGAAACAGGCGCGGCGATCGTTCCCATCAATGACGGACAGGCCGCGCACGAGCGTTTCGGCGATCCGAAGAATTTCATCAACCGCGAGCTGAGCTGGCTCGAGTTCAACCGCCGCGTTCTTGAAGAAGCTCAGGATGCCACCCAACCGCTGATCGAGCGGGTCAAGTTTCTGTGGATTTTCAGTTCGAACCTCGACGAGTTCTTTGAAATCCGCGTCGCGGGAATTAAACAGCAGATCGAGAGCGAAACCAGCGACGTCGGCCCGGATGGCTTGAGCCCGACGGAAACGTTTAATCAAATTCAACGACTCGCCCACGAATTGGTCGCGACTCAATACGAACTGTTCAACAAGCTGTTGCCGGAGCTTGAAAAAAACCGCATTCGGCTTCGCAAGGTCTCAGAATTGGGAACGCGCCGGGCAGCCTGGGCGCGGAAATACTTCCAGGAGGAAGTTTTCCCAATGCTCACCCCGCTGGCTGTGGACGCGAGTCATCCGTTCCCGGATTTGCTGAACAAGAGCCATAACCTGCTGGTCCGGGCCAAAACAAAACGGCGCGGCGAGCCGCTCTTCGCCATCGTGCAGGTGCCGCGCGTTATTCCGCGGTTAATTTTGGCGCCGCGCACACAAGGCTCGGATGATCCGTGGGATTACATTTATCTCGCGTCGTTAATTAAGCAGCACATCGCGGAATTGTTCCCGGGCTTGATCCTGGATGGCGTCCACGCATTTCGCGTTACCCGCAATAGCGATCTCTACATCGACGACGAAGAAGCGGAAAATCTTTTGAGGACGATTGAGCAGGAGTTGCGGCGGTCCAGTAAAGGCGATGCTGTCCGTCTGGAAGTCGAAGCGGATTGCCCGAAAGATTTCATCGGGCTGCTTCTCGAGTTTTACGACCTGACCGAGGCGGATGTTTACAAATTGGATGGTCCGCTTTCGATGACCCATCTCAGCCCGCTTCTGGCCAACGACGCATTTGCAAATCTCAAGGATCGCCCTTTTCAACCGGGACGGGACCCGGCGCTGCCGCCACACGCAAACATGTTTGACGTGATGCGGCGCCAGGACGTGTTGTTGCATCATCCTTA
>JAJPJU010000322.1 GCA_021324035.1 Spartobacteria bacterium
CACCTATCTGCAACTGGCGCTTGGCACGATTTTGGCGCGGATCCTCGTGAGCTACATTTTCATCAAGCCCTATTACGACTACAAAGTTTACTCGATTTACGAATATCTGACTGCGCGTTTCGGGGTCGGCACCAAAAACGCCGCGTCGGCCGTTTTTCTTTTTACCCGCCTGCTCGCATCCGGCGCGCGCTTATATGTTGCGGCCATCGCGCTTGCTCTCGGCTACGAGATGATCCGTGGGGTGCGCCCGAATCAAACCGAAACCCTTTTTATCTACATCGGCGCCGTCGTCGTGATTGTTCTTCTCACCGCCATTTACACGACGCTCGGTGGAATCAAGGCGGTTATCTGGACCGACGTGATCCAGGCTTCTATTATGATTGGCAGCGCCATCGTCGCCGTCGGCTTGCTTTACTTTTCGATTCCCGGCGGCGGACACGAAATTGTCCAACGCCTCGGCGGTTTTCATTTTTCCGATTTCATCACCACCGGCCTCGATCCCGCCAAAAGCGGCTGGGACAAGATCAAAGGCATGTTCACAATCGAGTACACGATTTTTGCCGGCCTCATCGGCTCGACATTCATGACCATGTCGACCCACGGGACCGATCAGGACATGGTCCAACGAATGTTGACTGCGCCCGATGTCCGCCGCAGCCGCCGGTCGCTGATCATGTCCGGCCTCGCCGACATCCCGATCGCATTCACGTTTCTCAGCATCGGCGTGTTGCTCTGGGTTTTTTATCAAACGCACAACGACCCGGCCTTGCCAAAAACGCCGAACGAAATTTTCTGCCACTACATTCTATATGAAATGCCGGTCGGCATTCGCGGATTACTGCTGGCTGGAATTTTCGCGACCGCGATGGGCTCTCTAAGCACAGCAATCAACGCTTTGGCAACCAGTTTCACCCGCGATTGGTACGAGCCTTACGTCAATCGCGAAGCAACCCCGGAGCAAAGCTTGCGCGCGGTGCGCTGGGCCACGGTCGCTTTTTCCGCGCTGATGATCGTCGTCGCGTCAACCACCGCATACGTCGTGATCGTTTATCCGAACGTCCGGATCATCCCGATCGTGCTCGGAATTTACGGCTATACCTATGGTTCGGTCCTGGGCATCTTTCTCGCGGGAATGCTGACAAAATCGCGCGGCAACAATTTTGGCAATGTCACGGCGATGATCATCGGGTTTATCGTCGTCTCAATCCTGAGCGGACTGCCAAATAACATTGCCTCGCTTTTTGGAACGAAGCTCTATGCCCAGCCGGATTGGCTGCCGGTGATGGAATTTCCGTGGTGGATCTGTTTCGGAACGATCGTCACTTTTTCGGTGGCGATTCTTTTCCGGACCGGCCGTGAGCATCCTCCGGCGGTCACGCCGATCGGAATTGACTAGCAACGCTCTAGACTTAACTCTCAACCAAACGAATTCCCATGCATGTTGTCACCGATAAATGTAACGGCTGTAAGTTTACCGACTGTGTAGAAGTGTGCCCGGTCGCATGTTTCTACGAAATGGAGAATCAAGTCGTCATTCATCCCGATGACTGCATCGATTGCACGGCGTGCGTTGATGTCTGTCCGGTGCATGCGATCTACGCGGAAGCAGACGTGCCCGCAGAATTCGCGAAGGATATCGATTTCAACAAGACCAAGGCGGTGGAAATCAAGGACTCAGGCTCAGAGCCGATTACGGTGAAAAAAGAAGCATTGCCTGGCGCGCAGGAAAGGAAAAAGGCGCTTGGTTATTAAGTAATCCGGCAGATCTGCCTTGGAGCGATCGTCACTTTTTCGGTGGCGATTCTTTGCCGGACTGGCCGCGAGCATCATCCGCCGGCTTGATTCCCAATTCGCGCAGCTGGCGCGAATCAACATCTGCCGGGGACTGGGACATCAAATCCATGCCGCGATTGTTTTTTGGAAACGCCATCACGTCGCGGATTGTTTGCGCGCCGCACAGTAACATCACCAGTCGGTCGAGTCCGAGGGCGATTCCTCCGTGCGGCGGAGCGCCGAGTCGAAGCGCGCGCAACAAATGGCCGAACATAAGTTGCCGATCCTCCGAACTAATCCCGAGAACTCCGAACATTTTGTCCTGCAACTCCGTTTCGTGAATTCGGATGCTGCCGCCTCCAATCTCAACGCCGTTCAGCACCACGTCGTAGGCTTCGGCCCGGACCTCGGATAACTTTGTCTTGTCATCGAGCAACGCCACGTCCTCTGCCTTTGGGCGGGTGAACGGATGATGCATTGCGTTCCATTTGTTTTCTTCCGCGCTGAATTGCAGCAACGGAAAATCGTAGACCCACAAAAAATCCCAGACTTCGGCTTGCGGAGCGAGTTTCTGAATCTCCGCAACCCGCAAACGAATCCGTCCCAGCACTTCGCAGGCAATGTCCCACTTGTCCGCGGCGAAGAAAATGCAATCGCCCTCTTCGATTTTTAGCTTCGACTTGAGTGCCGCCTTCTCCGCATCGGAAAAGAATTTCACGATCGGCGATTTCCA
>JAJPJU010000195.1 GCA_021324035.1 Spartobacteria bacterium
CCTTTTTGACCAGTCGCGGGAACGCCAATCGTGTATGCGTTATTATTGTTGGCCGGCTGACCAAAACCAACCACTCCGAGAATGACTGTTGCCGCGATGAGGGCCGGCAGAAAAACGCGCCGGGCGAGCATAGAGTTCGGGAGGGGCATGGGCTACAGGGTCATTTTGGGAATAACGGCGTAACAGGGACTGAGCGGGCGTGACTATCTCCAGCTTCTTAAACTGGCGCAAGCGGAATTTGTTGCGGCAGTTTTACTCGCCCGGTTGCGTCTGATCGGAAAAAAACGCCGTTAACGGACTGGTCGCCGCTGCCGTTTTGAGCTTGTCCGCTAATCCGATTTCGCGCGCATCGCGTCCGGCCTCGATCGCTTTCTTGAATGCCTGCGCCATGCGGACTGGATCCGGCGCGATCGCAATTGCGGTGTTTACCAAGACGGCGTCCGCGCCCATTTCCATCGCTTCAGCGGCCTGACTCGGTGCACCCAGTCCAGCGTCGACAACTACCGGCACGGTGGCCTGTTCGATAATGATTTCGATTTGCGGCCGGGTCTCGATCCCGCGGTTGCTGCCGATCGGCGAACCGAGCGGCATTACGGTTGCAGTTCCCGCATCTTGTAGCCGTTTCGCCAGGACCGGATCGGCGTTGATGTAGGGGAGCACAGTGAATCCTTCCTTCACTAAAATTTCCGCGGCGGCGAGTGTCTCAACCGGATCCGGGAGCAGATAACGCGGATCAGGATGGATCTCGAGTTTGATCCAGGTCGGCAAACCCGCGCTCGCTGCCAATCGCGCAAGGCGAACCGCTTCATCCGCATTTCGGGCGCCGCTGGTGTTTGGCAAAAGCAAAAATTGTTTCGGATCGATAAAATCCAAAATGTTTGCATACGGATCGCGCTTTCCGGAAAGGTCTGCCCGCCGCAAGGCGACAGTGACGATTTCGGTTCCGCTCGCCACCAGCGCGTCCCGCATCAATTCGTTTGAGGCAAACTTGCCGGTGCCAACCAGCAGCCGCGAGGTGAATTCACGGTCCGCGATCTTCAGCTTGGATGGCTTGTCCGACATTGCTGAAACAATAACGAATTCCTTGTACGAATCGAATTCTTTGCCACGTTGTCGAATGACCAAATTCGATCTTCGCCTTGAAGATTGCGTAACCGGAATGGCGCGATTTTCGGCAGAGAGTGTCGATCTTGTCGCAACCTCGCCCCCCTACAATCTTGGCATTCGATACGGTCGATATTCAGATCGAGAAGATCGCGAGTCGTATCTGAAGTGGTGCGGTGAATGGGGCGCCCAGATCCGGCGCGTTCTAAAGCCGGACGGTTCGTTTTTTCTCAACGTCGGCGCCGCGCCTTCGAATCCAATGTTGCCGCACCAAATCGTTTTCCAATTCCGCGATCTTTTCGTTCTGCAAAACACAATTCACTGGATCAAGTCGATCACGGTTGAGGATCGAGATGGCAAGGTCCGGTCGTTCGGACACTTCAAACCGATCAGCTCGAAGCGGTTCGTGAATGACTGCCACGAATATATTTTTCATTTCACGACGAGCGGACGTGTGGAAATTGACCGGCTCGCGATCGGCGTGCCGTATCAAGATAAGAGCAATATTGCCCGCTGGTCGCATACCAGCGGACGCGACAAGCGCTGTCGCGGCAACACCTGGTTCGTTCCCTACGAAACTATTCAGAGCCGCGAAAAGGAACGACCGCATCCGGCGACATTTCCAGTGCAGCTGGCCGAATGGTGCATCAAGCTGCACGGCGCCGCGGCCGTGAAGGCAATGCTTGATCCGTTCGTCGGCATCGGAAATTCGGCCGTGGCCGCGAAAAATTGCGGCGTCAGAAGATTCACCGGCTTCGACATCGACGAGATTTACCTGGCCGAAGCGAAACGCCGGCTTCAGCTAAAATAATTCGTCGCCTGGTTTTGCCGGCGGTGCTGAGATTTGAAACATGGCCAGCGATTTCACGAGCTTGGCCGGGAGCGGCCAGACCCGTTCGAATATTCGGTCGGCCACCGGTTTTGCCGTGAGATATCCGGCGGCAAACATCTCCAGACGCGCATCCAGATTGTCGATGTAATGCACCGCCATTGCTTCCGGCGTTTTTGGATCTACCGGCGAACCGAATTGTTGCTCGCCATGATGCGCGCCGATCACGTGCATCAAATGCAGTCGAACGTCTTCTGACGACGGCTTCAGGTTTTTCCATGTCTCGCTGTTCTCGATAGAAAGCTTCCGCCACAACGTATTGACCAGCTCGAGTCCAATCGAAATGTGACCGACTAGTTCACCGCGCTCGTCGTAATCCATTACGAACCCGCTTTCCGGGTAATGGTTTTCCCAAAGCTTCCCCGAATCGTGGAAAAGAATGCCCGCGATCAAAAGATCGGCGTTCAATTGCGGGTAGAGCGGTGCGATTGCCCGGGCCAGCCGCATCATCTGCGCAGTGTGCTCTACCAGTCCGCCACGTCGCGCGTGATGATTTCGGCGGGCCGCTGCCGTTCGCCGGAATCGTTCGCTGAATTCTTTGATGAACGCGTCGCAAAGCGCGCGCAATCGCGGATCGGCAATTGTGGCAATCGATTCGAGGATGAATTTCCAATCTACTTGTTGTTTGGCGCGCAACTCGGCCGGGCCCTGCAGCAGCTCGTTTTTTTCCTGCGGCGTGAGTGGGCGAACCGTCCATTTCTGGGCGTCGAGTCCGAACTGCGAAGATTGAAAATCTCCGGCGAGCTCGATGAAGCTCTCATTGGTCAGGACGCTGCACGCTTTGTAAGCGGGATGATCGCTCCAGACCCGCAGCGTCATCCGATCACACGCATCCGCGAGGCTCAACTCGCAATACGGCTTTTGTTCGCGAGTGACCTTCGGCGCTGCCGATTCTACCTGCACATGAACGCGCGCCGTGACCGGACCGCTCTGTGCGGCCCGGCGAATCTCAGTCAACGTCATCAACTGCATGTCCCGCTCTTCCGCTTTCTCTTCGTCTTAATTTCGGCTACTCGCCTGCCACTATCGCTCCGCACGCAATCCGCGCGCCGGAATTGCCGGACGGATCGGTCTTGAGATCGTCTTCTTTTTCATGAACGACGACCGATTTGCCGACGATCGAGTCGGTGCCGGTCAGGCTGAGTTTGCCTTTCCAATCGAGATGGGCCTTGCCGGAAGCGTCGGCCGTGATGTTCCCAAGATCGCCCGCGTGATGATCCATTGTGTCCGGACCGCCGTGATGCTTTTGGGTTGGGTTAAAATGCGGACCGGCCGAGGCCGCATCCGGCGCCGAGCAATCGCCTTTGTCATGAATGTGGAAACCGTGTTTGCCCGGCGTCAGATTCTGAATGTCGGCCACAACCTTAACGTCATCCCCAACTTTCGTGAACGTCACCGTGCCGGTGACTTTGCTGTTGGATTTGGATTCCAACTGCGCCGTTGCCTTGTTGACTTCCTGCGCCTGCGCCAAGCAAGCGAGCACGCAAAACATTGCTGTGAGTATAATCGTTTTCATCCCGCAAGCGTACGGCGCTTCGGTTGAAAAATAAACTCTCAATCGAGCAGGCGTTGGTCGATTCCTGCGTACGCGTCGACGCGACGATCCCGCAAGAAAGGCCAGTGGGTGCGATGCTCGTTCACGCGCGCCCAATCGACTTCGCCGATAACGATCTCTTCCTTATCGACGGAGCCTCTGGCGATAATTTCGCCATCAGGTCCGCAGATGAAACTTTGCCCCCAAAATTCGATTCCGTCGCCACCGGCCGGAGTTTCGTGACCAACCCGGTTTGCCGCCGCAACGTAGCAACCGTTAGCGATCGCGTGACCGCGCTGAATCGTTTCCCATGCGTTGTGTTGGGCCGCACCAAATTCCTTCTTTTCGCTCGGATGCCAGCCAATCGCGGTTGGATAAAAGATGATTTCTGCGCCGCGCAATGCCGTCAGCCTCGCTGCTTCCGGATACCATTGGTCCCAGCAGATGCAGACGCCAATTTTGCCGGGCTTCGTATCCCAGGCCTGAAATCCGAGGTCGCCCGGTGTGAAATAAAATTTCTCGTGATACAGCGGATCGTCCGGAATGTGCATCTTGCGATACTTGCCAAGGAATTTTCCGTCGGAATCGATGATCGCCGCCGTGTTGTGATAAACGCCGGCGCGCCTCTTCTCGAACAGCGATGCCACTATCGCGACACCTGATTCCCTGGCCAGCTCGGCGAGGGCGGCCGTTGATTTTCCCGGAATCTCTTCCGCCAGCTCGAAATTCTTGTGTTCTTCTGTCTGGCAAAAGTATTGGGATCGAAAAAGTTCGGGCAGACAAACAATCGCGGCGCCATTTTTAGCCGATTCGCGCACGAAATCGAGCGCCCGGGAGAAATTCTTCTCCGGGTCCGGCCCGCACTGCATCTGCACCAGTGCCACCTTCGTCCTGTCTTGCTTGGCCATTCAGAAATTAACCACGAAGATCACGAAGCACACGAAGGATAAGTTCAAATTTCTTCTTCGTGAACTTCGTGTCCTTCGTGGTGAATTACTTGATCGAATCCCCAGGAACGATATCGATCTTTTCGATCGTCACGCGTTTGGTCGGCTTGCTTATTTCGCCAATGCTGTTCCGCGTGACCGGGATGTTGCCAATTTTTTCGAGCACGTCATCGCCTTTAATCAGTTTGCCGAATGTTGTGTATTGGTGATCGAGACGCGTGACCGGCGCGAGACAGATGAAAAACTGCGAGCCGGCGGAATCTGGATCCGGCTCGCGCGCCATCGAGATCACACCGCGCTCGTGCGAGTGATCGTTGAACTCGGCCTTGATCTTATAACCAGGACCGCCTTCGCCGTATTTATCTTCTTTGCTGGGGTCTTTCGAATTTGGGTCGCCGCCCTGGATCATGAACCCTTTTCGGATTCGGTGGAAAATTGTCCCGTTGTAGAACCCCTGTTTCGCCAGCTTTTTGAAATTCTCAATCGTATTTGGCGCGGCATCGGTCCAAAACTGAACGACCATATCGCCCTCACTGGTTTTGATCACAGCGACTTCGTTTTGCGACTTCGCCGGCTTTTCCGCTGTGTTGTCTTCAGCAACGATTGTCGTCGCCGCCAACAGTAAAGGTAATAGGTATTTGATCATTCTGATTGTTTCGCGATTCGCATTTCGCAATTGCTATTTCTTTTGGTGGTATTCCTGCAGGCTTTTCACCTGCACTTTGCTGTTTTGCAGAGAGCGGATGCCGTTCGCGCTGGCCTGGGCTGCGCGCACGGTGGTCATGATTGGAATTTTGGCCGCCAGAGCCGCGTTGCGAATCATCACCTCGTGCTCGCGCGGAATTTTCCCGCTCGGCGTGTTGATGATGAAGTTGATGTCGCCGTTCTTGATGCGATCAAGCACGTTCGGGCGCCCTTCGTGCAGTTTGAAGACTTTTTTCACTTTGATTTTCGCGTCGGCAAGCGCGTCTGCCGTTCCGCTGGTCGAGATGATTCCAAAGCCCAGTTTCAAAAATTCTCTCGCCAGCGGAATCATTGATTCCTTATCGGCGTCCTTAACACTGACGAATACGTTTCCTTTCTTCGGGAGCGGCGGAGGGGCCGCCATTTGCGATTTGGCAAACGCCAGGCCCAGATCAACATCGATCCCCATCACTTCGCCGGTCGATTTCATCTCCGGGCCCAGCGAAATGTCGGTTCCCTGATAACGCAGAAACGGAAACACGGCTTCTTTCACGGAGAAATGTTTGGGCAAAACCTCCCTGGTGAAGCCCAGCTCGCGCAAGGTCTTGCCGACCATGACTTTGGCTGCCAGTTTTGCCAGCGGCACACCAATCGCCTTGCTCACGAATGGCACCGTGCGCGAGGCGCGCGGATTCACTTCGAGGACATAAACGTTTTCGCCTTTCACAGCGAACTGCACGTTCATGAGGCCGCGCACATTCAACTCGCCCGCCATCGCTTTGGTTGCCGAGGAAATATCATCCAGCACCTGCTGTGATAACGAAAACGTAGGAACCACGCAGGCGCTGTCGCCGCTATGAATGCCGGCTTCCTCGATGTGCTCCATGATCGCGCCGATCACCGTCATTTCGCCGTCGGAAATGCAATCGACGTCCACTTCGATGGCGTCTTCGAGAAAGCGATCGACCAGGACCGGCCGGTCCGGAGTTACTTCGATCGCGCTCGCCATGTAACGGCGCAGGTCCGCCTCGTTGTAAACCAATTCCATCGCGCGACCCCCGAGAACAAATGATGGCCTAACGAGCACCGGGTAACCAATCCGGCTCGCAATGGTCACGGCTTCGTCTGTGCTTACTGCAGTACCGTTGGGAGTTTGTCGCAAACCAAGCTTCTCGAGCATCGCGGCAAAAAGTTTTCGATCCTCGGCGGTTTCGATGCTTTCGGGCTGGGTTCCAAAAATTGGAACGCCGGCCGCCTTTAATCCGTTGGCGAGATTGAGCGGCGTCTGGCCGCCGAACTGCACGACGACGCCATCCGGCTTTTCCTGGTCATATATATTAAGTACGTCCTCGAGGGTCAGCGGCTCGAAGTAGAGCTTGTCGCTGGTGTCGTAGTCGGTCGACACCGTCTCGGGGTTCGAATTGACCATGATCGTTTCGAAACCGAGCTCGCGAAGCGCGAATGCCGCGTGCACGCAACAGTAATCGAATTCAATTCCCTGACCGATCCGGTTCGGCCCCCCGCCGAGAATCATCACTTTGCGTTTGCCGCTTTCGCGACGCTCGTTCTCGTCCCCATATGTTGAATAATAGTAGGGCGTGTAGGCCTCAAACTCCGCCGCACAGGTATCGACCAGCCGGTAGGTCGGCGTCACTTTTTCGGCGATGCGTCTGGCGCGGACTTTAATTTCGTCGGCTCCATCTGCCATCGCGAGTTGTCTATCGGAAAAGCCGAGCTTCTTGCTCCGAAGCAAAGTTTTTGTTTTCAAACATTTCGCCTCGGTCACGATCTCAGCGACGTTTCGCAAAAACCATTTGTCGATTTTGGTGAGATCGAACACTTCATCAATCGACGCGCCCTTGGCGAAAGCCTGGCCGATGTAGAAGATTCGCTCGGCGTTGGGAATCGCGAGCTTCAGCCGCAGGGTTTCGAGATCGACATCTTTGTCCGCGCCGTCGCCAATCAGACCGAATCGTTTGATCTCGAGCGAGCGCAATGCTTTCTGCAAAGCTTCCTTGAACGTGCGACCGATGGCCATCGCTTCGCCAACGCTTTTCATTTGCGTCGTCAGCGTCGGGTCCGCCTGCGGAAACTTTTCGAAAGTGAACCGCGGAATTTTGACGACACAATAATCGATCGTCGGTTCGAAACAGGCCGGCGTTTCTCGCGTAATGTCGTTTCTGATTTCGTCCATCGTGTAGCCAACCGCGAGCTTGGCCGCGATCTTCGCGATCGGGAATCCCGTGGCCTTGGACGCGAGCGCGCTCGAACGTGACACGCGCGGATTCATTTCGATCACCACCATCCGGCCGTTGTCGGGATGAACCGCGAATTGGATGTTCGATCCCCCCGTTTCGACGCCAATCTCGCGAATAACCGCGAACGACGCGTCCCGCATCATTTGATATTCCTTGTCAGTCAGGGTCTGGACCGGCGCGACGGTGATCGAATCGCCGGTGTGGACGCCCATTGGATCGAAATTCTCGATCGAACAAACAACGACGCAGTTGTCCATCCGGTCGCGCATCACTTCCATCTCGAATTCCTTCCAGCCGACCAGCGATTCTTCGATCAACACCTCGGTGACCGGCGACATGGCGAGTCCGCGCCCGGAGATCTCCGTCAAATCGTCCGGATTGTAGGCAATGCCGCCACCGCTGCCGCCGAGCGTGAATGCGGGACGAATGATCAAAGGGAAACTTCCAATTTCTTTCGAAATTTTGTGCGCGTCCTCAACCGAATGCGCTACGCCGGACCGTGGGACGTCCAGACCAATTCGCAACATCGCTTCCTTGAACAGTTGCCGGTCTTCGCCCTTGGCGATCGCCTTGGCGTTGGCCCCAATCAATTTCACCTTGTGACGGGCGAGCGCGCCATTCCGGTTCAGCTCCATCGCCGCGTTCAGTGCGGTCTGACCACCCATCGTCGGCAATAGCGCATCCGGTTTTTCGCGGTCGATGATCGCTTCGATTACCTCCGGGGTGATTGGCTCTATATAAGTACGATCGGCAAACTCGGGATCGGTCATGATCGTCGCCGGGTTTGAATTCACCAGGACGACCTGATAGCCCTCCTCGCGCAATGCCTTGCAGGCCTGCACTCCGGAGTAATCAAATTCGCAGCCCTGCCCGATCACAATTGGACCGGAGCCGATCAGGAGAATTTTCTTGAGATCGTTATTCCGCGGCATCTGCGCAGCGCGCAGGATAGACTAAATCGGACGAACTTCACGCGCGAACTATTGCGTTTGATATTTTGGTTCTTTGGCCTGTTTTCGCACCGCGGCGAAAAGCTTCAGGATTCCCGTTTCGCTGATCGTGTTGGCGAGGAATTGTGGCACGACGATGCCGCTATCCGTAAAAACGAAATAGGTGGCTCGCGTCTTGTCGGCGGCAACCGGCTCGAGTAGCCAGGAACCGCTCACCACTTTCACTCGAAAAACGCCAGGCTTTTCCGCCGGCCCGCTTTCGTTGGCCGGCTCCCACTCGTTCAGATAAGCGATGCCGAATTCAGCCGGCCACGATTTTTTGTCGATTCGGAGCGTGTAATCGCGGTCACTGACGATCTTTGGCGAGATCCGCTGGTAGGTGATCAAGGAATCCGGGTTGCGCTTGAGCACTCTCGCTTCCGCAGTGTAGGGCATGAAATCGGGATAAGACTCGACATCGTCGATAACGGCATGAACTGTTTTGCTCGAGGCATCGATCTCTCCGACGGCTTTGAACTCTTTCAACTTTGAGCCGTTGTGCGGACGGCTGTAGATGGTCACGCCGCTTGTTTGCTTTGCGACCTTCCATTCCTCTTTAGACGTTTCCGCGCCGGCGGCAGAAACAGCCAGCGCGACCGCCAATAAGCAGATTGTGCCCGAAGCCATGTGCATTCACCAACTTTGACGCGGGAAAGAGTGTCCCAATTCAGCTGGCCTAACTTTTTGTTATACCCAGTTGCGCGAATAGAAACGAATATTCGTCGGCAAGTTGTTTGATTCGTTCGCTTAATGCCGTGCCGATGCCGTGTCCGGCGCTGGTGCTTGTTCGCAACAAAATCGGATTGGTCGATTTATTCGCTTCGTCCAGCCGCGCCACCATTTTTCTCGAATGATAGGGCGCCACCCGGCCATCGTTCGCCCCGGTCATGAACAGAATCGACGGGTATTTTGTTCCGTCGACGACGTGGTGGTAAGGCGAGTAGGCGTAAAGCGCTTTAAACTGTTCTGGATCTTTCACGGTGCCGAATTCAGTGACATTGAAGGCGCCGTTCGGCGCCAGCTCCACCCGCAGCATGTCGTAGATCCCGACAAACGAAACAACCGCACGCATGAGTTCGGGGTGCTGAGTGATCAGGGCGCCCATCAACAGCCCACCGTTACTTCCGCCGACCAACGCGAGTTTTTCAGGCCGGGTCCATTTTTGCTCAATCAAATATTTTGCCGCGGCCGCGAAGTCGTCGAACACATTTTGTTTTTTCGTGAGATTGCCGGCTTTGTGCCACTCCTCACCCAATTCACCGCCGCCACGAATGTTTGCCACAACATAAACACCGCCGTGGTCGAACCAAATCCGGCGAGTGAAATCAAAATTCGGCTGCATGCTGATTCCGTATCCGCCATAGCCGTAGAGCAAAGCCGGATTGCTGCCGTCCTGCTTTGTCCCTTTCTTGCTGACGATGTTCAGAGGGATCTTGGTCCCGTCTTTTGAGGTCGCGAATTCACGCGTGACCTCGATATCGGCGAATGAAACCGGCGTCGTGTTAACCAGTGCGGTTTTCGTCGATGGCTTGGTGGGGTCGACAATGTGGAACCAGGCCGCCGGCTCGGTGAAGCTCACGTCTCGAAACAGCAGCGAATTGTCCTCCAACGATTCCATTTCCGAGACAGCGGATATTTTTGGAATCGCGATCACTTCCGGATTGCTGCCATCCAGATTGAAGCGCCGGATCTGCGATGGACCACCGAGCAAATCCTGGACGTACAATGCGTTTCCGGTGGGCTCCATCGATTGAATGACCGCGTCACCAGTTGGAACAATGGTTGTCGCATTGGCCAGTGTCGGATCGTCTGCGGACATTCGTAAAATCTTTCCGCGCGGCGCATCCGCGCGCGATAGCAGATAGAGCGCGTTGTCGCGTCCAAGCCGCGCGGCTTTTATTTGATCTTCAAACTTGGTCAACTGTTTCCAAGTGCCGTCCCGCCCGAGAAGATAATGCGCGAAATCCCCGCCATCGCCGTTCGCGACTGTTGCCAGGATGAGCTTTCCGTCACGCGATGATTCGAGCTTGATTTCAGCGATACGAGGGAACTCTTTTCCGATCGAATAGGTGTCCTGTGTGTCAGGCGTTCCGACTTTGTGGAAATAGATCTGCTGGTAAAAATTCAGGTCGGCGTCCGGCTTCTCTCCTTTACGAGGAAAACGCGTGTAATAAATTCCCGTGCCATCGGCATTCCAAGCTGCGCTCCCGCCGGCGGTCGGATATTGGACATGTTCAATCGAATCCGGAAGGGCTTTGCCGGTCGCGGTTTCATAAATGTGCAGGGTCCCGTCTTCGCTACCGCCTTTCGAAATCGATACTGCGATGTATTTGCCGTCGCTCGAAGGAACAAACCAGTCGATCGCCGTGGTGCCTTTCGCATCCATCGCGTTCGGATCGATAACCACCTTCTCCGATTTTAAATCGTCGGCGGAGGCAAGCGTCACCAACATCGGCTGTTGTTTCGGCGGCTGGAACTTCATCGCGAACAAAATTCCCGGTCGCGAAACAAGGCCTGAATAACTGGGTGACGTCTTTGCGTACCACTCGGTCAATTGCTTCTCGATCAATGGCCGATTAGGCAGCTTGTCGATGTAGCCGCGGGTTTTTTGGTTTTGAGCGTCCGACCAATTTTTCACGGCCGGATCGGCATCGTTTTCCAGCCATTGATAATCGTCCTGAATTTTGATGCCCTGGTATTCGTTCGTGACCGGTTTCTTCGACGTTTGGTCCGCAGCTGGGGCGGTGTTTGCGGCCACAAAACCCAACGCAGCAATGATCAGCAGGCGATAGAATTGCATAGGAACGTTAGAATGTGCGCCTCGGCTAGGCGTTCAACGTTTTTCTGACTGATTACGGCAAAATCGAATCGGCCGGATAGGTTACGCCGTTCTTGATCACTGTCTCGATATCGGAGGCGTTGCTGATGTCGTCGACTGGATTCGATTTCAAGATCACCAGATCGGCGAAGCAACCATTGTCGAGCCTCCCGATGTGAGCGCCCCTCTCGCCGCCGAAAAGTTTCGCAGCATTCGCGGTGGCGCATTGCAAGATCTGCATGTTGGTGAGCCCGGCTTGTTTCATCAGCTGAAATTCGCGAAACAATGCCGGTCCGTGAATTGTTCCAACGTTTCCGGCGTCGGTCCCGGCAGCGATCGTTACGCCGGCATCTTCGAGTTTTTTGAGATTTGGCAGGGCCACATCGTAAACTTTGTTGATCCGATCCATGGCTGCCTTCGGATCAGCCAGTGCGGCTTTGACGCGGTCGGGCAATTTATCCTCTCGAATTTTTGTGATATCGAGCGACGCAATCACTTCCGGATTGCCCCATTTCTGTTCTTCGGGAGTCAGATTCAATTGGTGCGAAAAAACACGGCCGTAACGCTCGAACACCACCAGCGTCGGACACAGAATCGTGTGGCGATCCTTCAGAAGTTTCACGAACGCGTCGTCTACCGGTTGGTCGTAAACGCTATGCACCAGAATGTCCGCGCCTTCTTCAATCGCCGCGCGCGCCGTTTCCAACTCCGTTGCGTGTACCATCACCCGAATTTTGTGGGCGTGACTTTCCTCAATGGTGGCACGCGCTATGGGACGAAAAGAATCGACCGGATGATCTTTGTCGACGATGTACCAAATTTTTACGAAGTCCGGTTTGCGTTCGACTAGCTTGCGCACGAAGTCGCGGGCCTGTTCCGGCGTGTCGATTTTTACGATCGGCGGGTCGCCAAGATCCAGTTTGTCCCGCGAAACGCTCGAAATTAACGGACCCGCTACCGCAACTCGCGGCGCTTTGGCGGTCGCGTTCGCTTTTTGACGGACCTCGAAATTCCACATCGGCCCGCCGTCATCGACCACACTGGTGATCCCGCAGCGGAGGTAACGCGCGAAATCGTCGTCGAGATGCGACTTGATCCAGGCGACTTCGTCTTTGTATCCCCGAATGCTGTTGAAGTCGGCGCCATCCGGGCGGGTGAACAAATCGGCGGACTGAAAAAAATGGACGTGAGTGTCGATCAATCCGGGAATGATGAATTTGCCGGCGCAATCGATCTGCCTTCCGAGCGAGTCCGCATTCTGTTTTCCCATCGAAACGCGTTCGATCTTGTCGCCGTTGATGACGATCGTCGCATTCGGCATCACTTTGCCGTCGGCTGGATTAATCACCGTCCCGCCAACGAGGGAAATTTTCTCAGCGTGCAATGTGACCGCGCTGATGACGATAAGAACAGCAATAACCTTTTTCATATTCCAGGTGTTGTAGAGGCGCTTGTGCCAAGCGCCTGTTTATAAAGTTCGGTGCTTGAGAACAAGCACCGCTACAACTTCGTCAG
>JAJPJU010000101.1 GCA_021324035.1 Spartobacteria bacterium
GACGATCAACTGACGTTTGATTTGCTCGAGGAAACGCTCGATCGCACAAACCTCAAACAACTTCGGCGCGACAGCCTGGTAAATCTGGAACGCGCGCTGGTCGCCGGGGCGCCGCTGGGCGGCCATTTTGTGCAGGGCCACATCGATTGCAGTTCGAAAGTCGTTTCTTTCGAACGCAGCGGAACCGATTACCGTCTTGAGGTCGATCTGCCGCCGGATTTCGCGCATTACGCAGCTTACAAAGGCTCCGTCGCAATTAATGGGATCAGTCTAACCATCGCCGAGCTGCTGCCGAAAAGCTTCGCGGTTTGGATAATTCCACATACCAAACGGCACACGAACATCGACGGCATTCAGATTGGCGACCGGGTAAATATCGAGTTCGACATCCTTGCAAAATACGTCGAGCGCATGCTGGCGCGCTACGCGCCCCAGGAATAGCTCTATCTATATATAGTACGCGGCTACTTCGCCCCAAGCCCGAGGATCACGGCCGGGATCGTCCGAATCAGGATCTTGAAATCGAGCCCCAGAGACCAGCGATCGATATAATCGAGATCGAGTCGCACCCAGTCTCCAAAATCTTTCACCTGGTTTCTCCCGCTGATCTGCCAGAGACAGGTCAGCCCGGGTTTCACGCTCAAACGGCGGCGTTGCGCGGTGTTTTCAAATTTTTCGACTTCGTAAAGCGGCAACGGCCGCGGGCCGACCAGACTCATGTCGCCGGCAAGGACATTCCAAAGTTGCGGCAGCTCATCGAAACTGGTTCGCCGCAACCAGCGCCCGAGCGGAGTGATTCGCGGATCGGATTCCACTTTAAATACCGGCCCGCTCATTTGATTAAACGGTTCGAGTTCCGCTCGCCGCATTTCCGCATCGTCGGTCATCGATCGGAATTTGTACATTACGAACGGTTTTCCGAAACGCCCCGCCCGGCGCTGTCGGAAGATCACCGGCCCGGGAGAACTGATTCGAATCATCACCGCGACAATCGCCATCGGAATCGCAAAAATTATCAAGGCGACGAAAGCGCCGACGATATCGATGCCGCGCTTGATCCAAAGCGCCCACGACACTTCGGGCGTGGAACGAAACACCAGCATCGGACGCCCGGCGAACGCGTCGAAATCGGGCTTGGCGATGGACGTTTGAATAAAATCCGCCACCAGCCATGCCGGCACGCCTTCGACTTCGCACGCGCTAATCGCCTCTTCGACCCGATTCAATCTGCTGTGACTGGCCGCGAAAATGACGCGCGAAACTGCGTGCTTATGCATCGCTTCGACCAGATCCGAGATCGGTTGCCGATCGATATCGATCCTCCCGACAACGTCGATGATTAGCCGCTGTTCGGCGGTGAAACTTCGCTCGAGCGCGGCCAAATCCTGCGGCAACCCGGCCAGCAACACCGGTTCGCGTTGCACGCCACGAACTGCGCGCCGCCGCAGATTCGCGGCGATCAACCGCTCCTTGATCACGAGCGCAAGCGTCCCAATCACGATGAAAAGCAAAGGAACACTTCGGTTGGCCATCGGGAACCGGAGAAAAATCACACAACCGCTGACGATGATGCTCAATCCAATCATCGCCCGAAGGATCTGCACGATTGAGCGGAAAACCGTTTTGTTGAGCGGCGACTGATAGAAACTTTGAAGATCCAAAAGGATCGGCCCAAACGGCATGATCACGATGAACAGCCAGTGATAATCATGAAATGGATCGACTGCGTCTTTAAGATTGAACCAATAAGTGCTGTAGTAGCGAAGCAGCCACGCCACCCAAAGCGAGATGGCCAGCAGAAAGCCATCAATAACGACTTGCAGCTGCGTGTTTAGTTCCTGTCGTCGCGCGAGCATGCTAGAACAGAGCGGTCCATCGCTCTCCTGACACCCAATCAGCAAGTATATGACAACGCGCAGAACCGGTAAAGTAGGCCGGCCCCGACTCGTGGCCGTCATATCCTCGTGGGCCGATCTCCAGGCCGCCATTGCAATCCGGCAGCCGCCCGATTTTTTCGAACTTCGTCTCGATTCGCTCTCGCCGATCCCCCGCCACGCCGAAACCAAAATTTCCCGGCTTCGCGCTCCGCTCATTATTACGGCTCGCGATCCGCGCGAGGGCGGCCTTGGAAATCTTTCGATTGAAACCCGGCGCGCGCTGCTGCTTCGATTTTTGCCGCACGCCGAATACATCGACGTCGAATTGCGGACTGCCCGCCAGTTCAAATCGATCCTGGCTCAAGCGCAAAAACGAAAGGTCCGGCTGATTTTGTCTTACCATAACTTAAAAGCCACGCCGTCTTCGCGCAGCTTATGTGCCAAGGCGAAACTGGCCAAAGATGCCGGCGCGGACACTTTTAAAGTGGCGACGCGGACCGACACGCCGGCAGCCCTTGCAAAGCTCATCGATTTCATTACGAGCTGTAGCGGCAAACGCACCTCCGACTCGAAGCGGGTCGCCCGCATTCGGTTGGCGGTTATGGGCATCGGCAAACTCGGCGCGATTTCTCGTTTGTTGCTGCTCCGGTGCGAGATCGGAAGAGCACAC